>CAVJRB010000244.1:0-1705 GCA_963651655.1 bacterium
GCGGCTGGTAAAAGAATCTTCGAATAATGAAAAATGCGGCAATTCCAATAATCGCAAGCAAAATCAAAACTGCGATCAGGATTTTTTTCCATAATTTCATTTTCTTTTTTGGTTTTGCCTGTGTGTCTTTTTTGCTTTTCATTTTGTCAGTGAGACCTCCTTGTCTTGTGTCTGTCAGACGAAATTTTATTGTGATTCTTTAACAGCATGCCAAGATAGTATCCGACAGCAATGAACAATCCCATAACTGCCATATAGTCCAGAATAAAAAATACCAATGGCTCTGTAAAATCAAAGAACACAAAGTGCATCTTCAAAAATAGATAGCTTCCAATATTTCGTTTGAGAAAGGCATAGCCTCCATAAAGTGCGATTGCAGCAGCCAGAACACGGAATATGTATTTTTTCCTGTCAGCAGGTAATTTTATATTTTTGTCCAGCATCCTAAGGAACATATTCCAGTGCAGCCCCAGGTGCAGGGACATCAGTACAAATCCCCAGTAGGCGCAAAGCATATGGACGCTTCTGGCCAGGTTTGCAACGCCTTTTATTTTTACAAAGGAAAACACATACTCAGACAGCAAAATGCCGCTTGCCATGCTTCCCATCATGCAGACAAAGATCAATGCTGCCAGTATGGTCTGCAGGATGCGAAACGGACTGTATTTTCCCTTGCATAAATGGGCTGTCCACTTTCTGTTGAGAATATGATGCAGCACAAACAACAGAAACATGGCCACTCCGATCCACTCGTGGGCACTTCTTCCAACCAGCTCGTAGGGCATCAGAAAAAGCAGTGCTGCTGTCATCAAAATATCTGTGGCTATTTTTAATTTCATTTTAGAATTCATATTATTCCTGTCCCATATTGTCTTCCCAGAAGGAAACAGCATGATCCAGCCATCCTTCTGCTACGGTTCCCTCCCCAAGGCCAAAGCCGTGGGAAAGACCCTTGAATACTTCAATTTCTGCGTTTGTTCCATTTGCCTGGATGCGGCGGATCCGCTGCTCCATGGTTCGATAGGAGGCAATTCCATCACTGGTTCCCACGCATGCATAGGTGGGCGGTTCATAGCCAGTGACTTCCGAAAGGCCTGTGTACTGCATGATCACAGCTGCCGGTGCCGGATAATTCTCTTCGCCAAACATAGCGGTTCCGTATGTTCCGACCCACGCTGCCATTCTTGCCCCTGCCGATCCTCCCCACAGGGAATAATCAGAGGTGTCTACCTGAAGCTCATCTGCATGAGTAAAAATAAACGCGATTGCCCGGGAAAGATCTTCGCAGGCAGTCTGTGCTCCTGGACGATAAATTAAAGCAAAAGCATTATATCCCTTTTTCGCCAGTTCCAGGGCATGAGGAAAACTGTCCTGCATGCCTGCTACATACATAAATCCGCCGCCAGCATTCAATACGGCAAATTTCTCTCCCGGATTTCCGCGAAAAAAGAAAAGTCCGGTATCTTCTTTTGCGGGATCTTCTTTTTTCTCTTCCTCTGTATAAATATCATAAAAAATCTGATTTCCATCTGCAGCCTGGTCATGGAGATAATTGGCGATTTCCACGGTTTTATCTGGGTTTACCTCGCTGTACCACGGAAGGATTTCTTCCGTATCTTCCAGCGTCAGGTCATCGTCAATCTGAATATCTACCGGGAAAATCAGCCGTCCGTAATCTTCAAACACAGGATCACGGATCACCTCC
>CAVJRB010000244.1:1715-2816 GCA_963651655.1 bacterium
CCTGTATCTTCGTGCTGCGGGTATAAGTATTTTCATTTGCAGCCATTACTGTGCTGCAGGTAAATAAAATAGATAAGCATACTACCAAAATTACCATAAAATAGCCGTTCCTTTTTTCTGTCATTTTTGAAGCTCCGCTGTTACATGCATTCCCGGAAAATTTCCAGGATTTCTTCGTGTGTCATTTTCTTATAGCTGCCAGGTGCAAGATTGCAGGAATCTGCAATTTCCTTCAGATCTACATTTTCCGAAATTCCAAGTTCCAAAAAGCTGGTAGGAAGGCCAATTTCTTTGATGAAATCAGCAAGGGCATTTACGCCGGCTTCTGCAAGCTGCTCATCTGTTTTATCATCCTGCTGGATTCCCCATACATTTTTGGCAAAACGCACAAACTTGGGAATGCCGTATTTATAGATATGTCTGTAGTAAACCGGATGAAGCACAGCCAGCCCGCAACCGTGGTTGCAGTCTGTGAATGCCCCCAGCTGGTGCTCCATCTGATGACACTCAAAATCGCATTTTTTGCCAAGCTTGATGATCCTGTTTTCTGCCATAGTTGCATCCCACATCAGATTGCTGCGTGCCGTATAATCCTCTGGATTTTTTACTGCTGCACGAAGATTCTGGATCACATTTTTCATAAGTGCTTCCGAAATATCATCGGATACATTGCTTTCATTTGGCTCGCTGAAATAAGTTTCCATGATGTGGGATAAAATATCAAAGCTGCCGGAAACCATCTGCTTTACTGGAACTGTGTAGGTATATTCCGGGTCCATCAGGGCGAATTTCGGATTGCATTTTGGATAATCCCGTCCTGTTTTGATTTTTAATGCTTCGTTGGTGATCACAGCTCCGCCATTGCATTCGCTTCCGGTGCCTGCCACTGTAACGATCACGCCCAGAGGAAGCGGTTCGAAATCAATGATTCCCGGCTTTGCCCAGTATTCGTTCCAGATATCCTTCTGGCTGACAGCAGCCAGAGATACCGCTTTACAGCAGTCCATAACAGAACCGCCGCCAATTCCCAGAATCCAGTCTGCATGATTTTCCCTTGCAATTCCGGCGCCTTCCTGAACCTTCGCATAAGTGGGATTGGCC
>CAVJRB010000245.1:0-2855 GCA_963651655.1 bacterium
TGAAGTTCGGAATTCTTATATTTTCTTCATGTGTGTTTGTTTATAATACACTTATCAAACAACGATGAACAAAAGATTTGAAAGGAGAAACACATGAAGAAAAACAGAAAAAAGAGTGCACTTGCCTTAGCTGTTGCTTTTGCATTGACTGCAGGATGCTTTCCGTCAACAGCAATAGCAGCTAATGTACAAGATGATTTTGCGGCAGAGCTTACCGCGAAATTTAAAGATCCGGACAGAGACAAACAGTCTTATGTTCGCTGGTGGCTTCCACAGGCATCCCTGACAGATGAACAGCTGAAAACAGAGATTCAGCAGATGTATGATTCTGGATTTGATGGTGTAGAGCTTTGTATGCAGACCAGTGAGGCGCCTACTGAAGAGTATGCATATGGCTCTGATATGTGGTCTCATAAATGGAAGCTGATGATGAATACCCTTCTTGACCATGGTATGAGTGTCAGTCTTACATCCGGAACAAACTGGGCAACATCAAACGTACCAGGATTGGATCCTGATAGCCAGGAAGCCAGCCAGGTTATAGCAATGGGGGAAACCGTTGTGGCTCCTGGAGAAAGTATTGCCCAGCTTCCACAGCCGGAAACCATGCAGAATAAAGGAACCTTTATTGGTGCTTATGCTTATAAGATTACAGGAACTACTTCTGGCACCTACCGCTCTGGTAAGCCCTGGGTTCCAGTAAATGAACACACTGGATATACTATCGACGCGGAAAGTGTGATCGAACTTACAGATGTAACAGAAGGAGCAAATGTTTTTGAGCAAAACATTGACTGGACTGCTCCGGAAGGAGAAGTAGGAGAAGGCGATGAAGGTAAGTACTATGTAGTTGCTTATTGGCAGCAAGGCAATTACAAAGCATCTGATCCTTCTACAGAAACTGCTTATGCTACCAACTATTTTGACCAGCGAGGTGTGGAGGCATTAAAAGCATTCTGGGAAGAGCATTATCTGGATGATGAAGAGTTAAATGCAAAGATTAAAGATGGGGATGTAATGCTGTTTATGGATTCAATTGAGTTGAATCCAGATGGAGGCATTACCTGGTGGACAGAATCAGTCAGAGAAGAATTTAAGAAGAGAAAAGGATATGATATTCTTCCATACATGTATCTGATTAAAGGGCTTCCTCAAATTTACGCTGTATTTGATGTTTATATGGATCCAGCAAGTGGATATAATGCTATGGACGGGGAAAAAGATCTGAATCAGAAGATTATCAACGACTGGCTTGACGTTCTTACACAGCTGTACGAGGAAAATCTTCTTCAGCCGTTAAAAGAGTGGCTGAACTCTGTAGGAATTACCACAAGAGCCCAGATTTCTTATGGCCGCAGCTTTGAAATTACCGAACCATCTGCTTATGTTGACTATCCGGAAGCAGAAAACCTGAATCAGTATAATCAGATAGATATTCTCCGTCTTCATACTGCTGGTGCAAAACTTCAGGATAAAACATTATCTGCTGAGACTGGTGGAACCCTTTCTCCTTATGATACTTCAATGCAGTTACGTCTCCGCTCTGTTTATGGAGAATATGCAGCTGGTTTCCAGAAGGTTGTATGGCATATTTGGAGCGCAACTGATACATATGGAACAGAAGAAACCTTATGGCCAGGCGGAATGCCAGGTGCGGCAACAATGTTTGACCGTTATGATGACAGAGAGCCGGCTTATGAGGACTATGATGAGTTTAATGCTCATATTGGACGTATTCAGACTCTGATGCAGACTGGTTCTTCCTGTACTGATATTGGATTCTTACATAACAACTGGAATCAGGGATTAAATTCAGAGGGTGGTCTTGGAGATGATATCCATGCTATGAATAATATGCTGGCGCATATGGGAATCTTCTATCGCTCTACAGAACTTCAGGATAATGGATACACATATGATTACTTAAGCCCGGATCTTCTGAATATGGATACTGTTTCTTATGACGAAGAAACAAAGACTATTGAACCGGCTGGTTACAAAGCTCTGATTATGTATCAGAAATGGATGGATGCAGACGGGGCCAAGAAAGTTCTTGAATGGGCCAAGAAAGGTCTTCCTGTAGTGATTATGGAGTGCGCAGCAAAAGAAACTCCATTCAATGATGGACGTGACGAGGAGCTTGCTGCTACCATTGAAGAATTGAAAGCTCTTGATAATGTAAAAACTGCTGTTATCAACGATGCAGATGAAGATTTTGATTATTTCCAGGCGGTAGATCAGGGATACGATGACACTGTATATGATTGTCTTCAGGAGCTTGGTGTAGATCCGTATGTGGGATTTGAGGAAGCAAATCATCAGATTCTTACTCAGACTCGCGAGGACGAAGATGGAGTAAAATACTTGTACGCTTACAATTACTGCTCTAATGATTATCATGAAAACAGCCATATTGATTCTGTAAAAACAGAAGATCACGGTACAGAGATTTCTACCCGTCTGGTTGTTGATGGAGAATATGTTCCTTATGAGATTAATGCATGGAGTGGGGAGACTACGAAAATTGCAGAATACGAGATAAAAGATGGAAAGACCTATGTTCCGGTTACATTGGAATATGATAATCCGAGATTATATGCATTTGCACCGGAAGAGGACGGCTTACATGCCATTGCTACTACCGCTGATGAAGTGGTAGAAAAAGATGGAAAATTGTACGCTAAAGCATTTGCTAGCGGTGATTACACAGCAACTCTTTCTGATGGTTCAGAAGTATCTATTTCTGCACAGGTTCCGGACTCTTATGACATTACGGATTGGGATTTGGAGGTTATTTCCTGGACACAGGGAGAAAATCTTGTGACAGACGAAGAAACAATAGATGGTGTAACTAC
>CAVJRB010000246.1:0-5289 GCA_963651655.1 bacterium
GCATCTACGCCATCATCGCCCTGGGCTATACAATGGTATATGGTATTGCAAAAATGCTGAACTTCGCACATGGCGACGTTATCATGGTTGGAGCATTTGTAATCCTTACTGCAGTAACCAAAGCCAATATGTCTCCGATTTTGGCAATCATCCTTTCCGTAGTGATCTGTACTGTAGCAGGTGTTGTAATTGAAGCTGTTGCCTACAGACCTCTTCGTAAAGCATCATCCAACCTGGCTGTTCTGATCACTGCAATCGGTGTCAGCTACCTGCTTCAGAACCTGGCCCTTCTGATCTTCGGTGCAGATGCGAAGAGCTTCGTTCCGGTTATCAATGTTCCGTCACTGATACTTTTCGGCGGACAGCTTACCATCAAAGGCGTTACCATCGTAACCATCCTTGCATGTATTGTAATTATGGTCGGCCTTCAGCTTTTCGTAAAGAAAACCAAACCAGGACGTGCCATGCAGGCTGTTTCTGAGGACCGCGACGCTGCACAGCTGATGGGTGTCAATGTAAACGCAACCATTTCCCTTACTTTCGCAATCGGTTCCGGACTTGCCGCAATCGCAGGACTTCTGCTCTGTTCCGCATATCCGACCCTGACTCCATATACAGGAGCCATGCCTGGTATCAAGGCATTCGTAGCAGCCGTATTCGGCGGAATCGGATCCATCCCGGGAGCCATGGTAGGAGGAATTCTTCTTGGTGTCATCGAGATCTTCAGTAAGGCATATATTTCTTCTCAGGTTGCAGACGCCATCGTGTTTGCAGTTCTGATCGTCGTGCTGCTTGTAAAACCATCTGGACTGTTCGGCAAGAACATCCAGGAGAAAGTATGAGGTGGCCGATATGAAAAAGACAATGAACAAAACAACAAAGAACAACTTTATTACATATGGCATGGTAATCGCCATTTTCGTAGTGGTACAGATCCTTTCCTCAACCGGAAACCTGTCCCGACTGCTTACCGGACTTCTGGTTCCCATCTGCGTTTACACCATCGCTTCCCTTTCCCTGAACCTGGTAGTTGGTTATTCCGGAGAGCTGAGCCTTGGACATGCAGGCTTTATGTGCGTTGGAGCTTATTCCAGTGCTGTATTTTCCCATGTTACCAGTGATTTGATCCCATCTGTACCAAGACTGATCCTTGCAATCCTGGTAGGTGCATTGGTAGCCGCTGTTTTCGGAGTTCTCATCGGTATTCCGGTACTGAGACTTCGCGGTGATTACCTGGCAATCGTAACCCTGGCATTTGGTGAGATCATCAAGAACCTGATCAACATTCTCTATGTTGGCGTAGATGACAAAGGGCTTCATGTTGCAACAAGTGCAGCCAACTTGAAGCTGGATCCAGGCGGAAAACAGATCATCAAGGGTGCCCTTGGAGTTTCCGGAACTTCCACCCTTTACAAAGACATCAAGGATTACTTTTTCCTGATCGGTGTGATTTTGATCCTCATCGTGCTTTTTGTGATCCAGAACCTGGTAAACTCCAGAAGCGGACGTGCTATCACCTCAACCCGTGACAACCGTATCGCAGCCGAGTCCATCGGTATCAATGTAACAAAGAACAAGCTGCTTGCATTTACCATCTCCGCTGCAATCGCAGGAGTGGCAGGCGTGCTTTATGCCCATAACCTTTCCATGCTGAAGGTTTCCATTTTCGACTACAATATGTCCATTACCATTCTGGTATACGTCATCCTTGGAGGAATGGGAAATCTTCGCGGAAGCATTCTTGCAACCATCGTGCTTTATGCACTTCCTGAGCTGCTTCGTGGATTCTCCACATACCGTATGCTGATCTATGCAATCGTTATGATCGCAATGATGCTGTTCAACTGGGCTCCTGCTGCAAGAGATTTCAGAAGCCGTATTGTTGAGAAAATCAAAGGTCATGGCAAAGAAAAGGAGGCGGCTTAATTATGGCAATGTTAGAGGTAAACAATCTTTCCATCCAGTTTGGCGGTCTTCATGCTGTAGATAATTTTCACATGAAAATTGAGAAAGGTGAGCTGTACGGCCTGATCGGACCAAACGGTGCCGGAAAAACAACGGTATTCAACCTTCTCACAGGTGTATACAAGCCTAATGAGGGAATCATCAAGCTGGACGGACAGGACATTACAGGCAAAAGCATTATCGACATCAACAAGGCAGGAATTGCCCGTACGTTCCAGAATATCCGTCTTTTTAAGGATATGACAGTGCTGGACAATGTTAAGGCAGGCCTGCACAACCATCATAAATATTCCACCCTTACCGGAATCTTAAGACTTCCGAAGTACTTCAAGGTGGAAAAAGAAATGAACGAGCGTGCTATGGAGATCCTGAAGGTGTTTAACCTGGACCAGGAAGCCGGACTTCTTGCAGGAAACCTCCCTTATGGTAAACAGCGTAAGCTGGAGATCGCCAGAGCACTTGCCACAGATCCCAAGCTTCTTCTTCTGGACGAGCCGGCAGCAGGTATGAACCCCAATGAGACACAGGAGCTGATGGATACCATTCGTTTTGTAAGAGACCATTTTAACATGACGATCCTGCTCATTGAGCATGATATGAAGCTGGTAGGCGGTATCTGTGAGGAGTTGACGGTATTGAACTTCGGACAGGTTCTCTGTCAGGGCGAGACCGCTAAGGTTCTCAAGGACCCGGCTGTTGTTACTGCATATCTGGGCGAATAAGGAGGAAATATAGAAATGGCAATGTTGGAAGTAAAGGATTTACACGTTTATTATGGTGTAATTCAGGCTCTGAAAGGAATTTCCTTTGAGGTAAACCAGGGAGAGGTCATCGCCCTGATCGGTGCCAACGGTGCAGGAAAAACCACTACACTGCAGACTCTTACCGGACTTCTTTCCGCAAAAGAAGGTTCCGTTGTTTTTGAGGGAAAAGATATTACCAAAGTTCCGGCACACAAAATCGTTGAGATGGGAATCGCACACGTTCCGGAAGGACGCCGTGTATTCGCCGACTTAAGTGTTTATGAAAACCTGATCATGGGCGCTTATACACGTAAGGACAAGGCAGAGATCCAGGAAAGCCTTGCCGGCGTATACAAGCGTTTCCCAAGACTGGAAGAACGTAAAGGACAGCGCGCAGGTACTCTTTCCGGCGGTGAGCAGCAGATGCTTGCCATGGGACGTGCCCTTATGAGCAAGCCAAGACTGATCGTAATGGATGAGCCTTCCATGGGTCTGTCCCCAATCTTTGTAAATGAAATTTTCGATATTATCCGTGTGGTAAGCGAAGGCGGCACCACCGTACTTCTGGTAGAGCAGAATGCCAAGAAAGCACTTTCCATCGCAGATCGTGCCTACGTTCTTGAGACCGGCAAGATCACCATGAGCGGAAAAGCAAGCGACCTGCTCAATGATGAGGCTGTACAGAAGGCTTATCTTGGAGAATAAATCCAGTTGAAAATTAATCCGGCAAGGCACCAAAAAAGAGCTTTGCCGGGATAATAAGGAGGAGAAATATGGACAATTTCGTAATTACCATTGCAAGACAGTACGGAAGCGGCGGACGCACCGTAGGTGAAATGCTTGCGAAGAAATTAGGAATTGGATATTACGACAAGGACATCATCCGCATGGCATCCGAGGACAGCGGTATTCACGAGACACTTTTCGGAAGAGTGGACGAGTACACAAGTGCCAGACGTCCGCTGTTTGGCAAAAAAGGAATTTACAGCGGAGAGCTGATTCCGCCTCAGAGCAAGGATTTTACCTCAGATGAGAACCTGTTCAATTACCAGGCAAAAGTGATCCGCGAGCTGGCGGAGAAGGAATCCTGCGTGATCATCGGAAGATGTGCTAATTTTGTGCTGAAGGATTATCCAAATGTACTTCGCGTATTTGTTCATGCAAACTGGGATTTCCGTATGGAAAAAGCTGCTGAGAAGCTGAGCATGAGCACCAAGGAGATTGAGAAATTCCTTCAGAAGGATGACAAGCGCAAGGACGAGTACTACCGCAGATTTACAGGCCAGGAGTGGAAGGATGCCACCCAGTATGACTTGTGCCTGGACAGCAGCAAGCTTGGCTATGATAAGTGTATCGAGGAAATCGAGAACCAGCTGAACATGCTGAAGAACAAATAAGTTCTTCATTTGGGCAAGATGAAATAAGAAGAATCACAGAGCATCGGCTTTTTCCAAAAGAGAAATTGCCGGTGCTCTTTTCATAGTCCGAAGAAAATCCACATATATTATCAGGAAAGACAGATGTCAGGCGGCGAAGGGATGAAAGAGAAAACAGGGCATCTGGTGATGTGGGTGCAAGTGCTGGTTCTGATGCTTTTGTGTGCGAAACTGGGCGTCAGAACCGTTGTGGAAACGGAAGGGGAAAACAAGGCAACAGAAAGTGAGGTACAGCAGACAGGCGGTGCCCAGGCGGAGGCCGCAGTTCTGGAAAAGAAAAAAGCTGCACTGACCTTCGATGACGGCCCAAGCATCAAATATACGCCCCTGCTTCTGGAAGGACTGAAGGAGCGAGGGGTTCACGCCACCTTTTTCCTCATGGGAAAAAATATTGAGGGAAAAGAAGATCTGGTGAAGCAGATGCAGGAGGAAGGCCACCTGATCGGAAACCATACCTACAACCATGTGGAGCTGTGCAAAATCTCTAAGGAGGCAGCCAGAACGGAAATCGAAGCCACCAACCAGGAAATTTACGATATCACAGGAGAATATCCCATGTGGTTTCGACCGCCTTATGGGGAGTGGCAGAAAAATCTGGACTTTTATGTGACGATGTTTCCGGTTCTCTGGGACATTGACACTCTGGACTGGAAAAGCCAGAATGTGAATTCTGTTTTGCAGATCGTGAAATCAGAGATCGAGGACGGGGCAGTGATCCTGATGCACGACGCATATCAGAGCTCTGTGGATGCAGCTCTCCAGATCGTGGATCTGCTGACGGCACAGGGATATGAGTTTGTGACTGTGGATGAGCTGGTGCTGCCGTGAGAAAATGAAAAGAAAAAGATTTGCCTAAACAGGAAAGATGGATTATAATTAGAACAAATGTGCGGTATATCACGCCGGATCAAGAAACAAAAATGGAGAAAATACATGGATTTATTTGAATATGCAAAAGCAAAGACAATGGAGAATGAGTCCCCGCTGGCTTCCAGGCTTCGTCCTACCAGGCTGGAGGAAGTGGTGGGACAGCAGCACATTGTGGGAAAGGATAAGCTGCTTTACCGGGCAATTAAGGCAGATAAGCTGACCTCTGTTATTTTTTACGGCCCTCCGGGAACCGGTAAGACCACACTGGCCAAGGT
>CAVJRB010000247.1:0-477 GCA_963651655.1 bacterium
CAGTTGACAGTTAGCTCGCCGGAGTGTTGCGACGACCTGCGATGAATATACCTTGTGAACTCACGTCCGGGAAACGTTTACTTCACTAAGTATCCCTTTTTCCCGGCAAATGCTCAGCATATATTCCAGCATTTTCCCGTCGTCATAGCCGAACTCGTCTTTGTTGATCCATGTGGTTTCCGGTTCTCTGCGGAACCAGGTGAGCTGGCGCTTGGCGAAGTGTCGGGTGTCGCGCTTCAGGATGCGCACGGCTTCTTCCAGGGGCATTTCTCCGTCCAGATAAGCCAGAATTTCCTTATATCCAAGCCCCTGCATGGAAACCATCCCTCTGTGATAGCCCATGCTCTTCAAAGCCTCCACTTCCTTTACAAGACCTCCAGCCAGCATCTCATCCACCCGTTTATCAATCCGCTGATAAAGCAGTTCCCTGGGCGCGTTCAGCACGAAATAGGCAAGATTATACGGGCTGACCCTTTC
>CAVJRB010000247.1:487-1147 GCA_963651655.1 bacterium
TTCTTCATTGTGGGCGGAAATCGGGCTGCCATTTTGGTGGTAAAACTCCAGGGCACGAATCACACGCTTCACATTATTCTCATGAATTTCCTCCGCACTTTTGGGATCCACCTTGGTCAGCATCTGGTGAAGATAAGCCACTCCCTTTTCCTGGGCAAGGGCTTCCAGGCTGGCCCGGTATCCGTCATCCTGTTGTGCCTGGGTAAAATCGATATCCCTGGTCACTGCCTGAATATAAAATCCCGTACCGCCCACCAGGATCGGAATATGCCCATTGGCGTAAATCTTTTCCATGGCTTCTTTGGCCATCTGCTGGAAACGCACAATATGAAATTCCTCATCTGGCATCAGCGCATCTACAAGGTAATGGGGAACTCCCTGCATTTCTTCTGGCATAATTTTCGCGGAGCCGATATCCATATATTTATAAACCTGCATGGAATCTGCAGATATGATCTCACCGCCAACTGCTTTTGCAAGGGAAATAGACAATTTTGTTTTTCCCACTGCTGTTGGGCCGGTGAGGACAATCAGAGGTTTTTTCATAATCTCTCCTAATTTATATGACTTCATTTTATAATCCCGAATATTTCTGTACAGACCGCTTGCCTTAAGCAGCATCTAGTACAGCGAAAATTAAGTTTCTGCTATATTGACGCA
>CAVJRB010000247.1:1215-2093 GCA_963651655.1 bacterium
GTACTAGCATGCAGGAGTTTCCGCTACACAATTCGTTTAAATTTTTTCTCAATTTCCGTTTTGGTCATGGCAATGATTGTGGGGCGGCCGTGAGGACAATTGTAAGGATTGTCCAGGGTCAGAAGCTCGTCGATCAGCTTGTCTGCCTCAAGGGCGGACATCTGGTGATTTCCCTTAACGGCTGCTTTGCATGCCATAGTCGCAAGTCTTGTGGTAAAAAGGTTAAACGCATCCTTCGCGCCTTCCCCACCCAGATTATCCAGCATTTCCAGAAACAGTTCTTCTTCGTGAAAACCGTAGAGATTGGATGGAACTGCACTGATACAGTATTCCCGTCCTCCAAATGGTTCAATCTCAAAACCGTATTGCCTGAAGTACTCTTCGTTTGCCTTCAGCCGCGCCTGTTCCTCCATATTCAGAGTGACCACAAGAGGCGGGCTTAAGTACTGGGATTCTATGGTTTGTTCTTTGAAGCGTTTTACGAAACGCTCATAGTTTACTTTCTCGTGGGCCGCATGCTGGTCAATGATGTAAAACTGGTTTTCAAATTCCACCAGCCAGTAAGTGTCAAACAGCTGTCCAATCAGCTTGTGGCGGCTTCTGGATTCCGGTGCAAGCAGCTTCTCCTGGAAAAGTTCCAGTTGCTGCGGTGACTCCTGGGAAACAGGCTCCGTATCAGATTCTGCATCTGACACTTTGGAGGACGCCTCCGCAGATGACTCTGAATTTCGCTGAGGCAATACCGTATCTACAGCCTGGAAACCTGTTCCCTGTTCTGCAACCTGCCCCGGCTTCTGTGACTGTATGCCCTCTGACTGGAAGTCTGCAGAATTCCCAGCTTCCAGACCAGGCATACCGCTCTTATCCATATTCTGTCC
>CAVJRB010000248.1:0-2290 GCA_963651655.1 bacterium
CCCACAACAATAAAGGGGGAGCGAAGGAACAGACGAAGCACCATATTCACGCCTGTCTGTGCCTGGTTTACGTCATTGGTGATCCTTGTCACAAGGGTCGGGGTTCCAAGCTGGTCTAATTCCCTGTAGGAAAGCTTGCTGATATGTGCAAACATTTCCTTACGAAGGGCCGTACTAAATCCCATGGCAGCCTTCGCGGAAAAATACTGGGCCGTAAGCGCACACACAAGTCCGATCACGCCAAGCAGTACCATGATCACGCACTGATGCCAGATATAGGCATTGTCCTGGTTCTTAATACCGATATCCATAATATTGGCAACAACCAGAGGCACGATCAGCTCAAAGGTAGCCTCCAGCATTTTAAACAAAGGCGCCAGAAAGCTCTCTTTCTCATAGCCCTTCAAAAATCGAATCAGTCTTTTCATTTCTTCTTATACTCCTCGGTTCTTCCGTATAATCTGGTCATGGCTTTGATCTGCCCGATTACCTCATCGGTCAGCTGTCCTCTTCTAAGGCGCCATTTCCAGTTATCGCCTAAAGTAGAAGGCGTGTTCATTCGTGCCTCATTTCCAAGGCACAGATAATCCTGCAGCGGGATCACGCAAAGCTCTGCCACGCTTGACTGGGCAGCACGGATCAGTCCCCAGACGCACGCATCTGCATCCTTATTCTCACATGCAATGTACCGTTTCACATAATCCAGATTGGACTTGGAAAGTCCTTCCAGCCAGCCTTTGGTGGTCTCATTGTCATGGGTTCCCGTATAGACAATGCAGTTGCTCTCATAACGGAAAGGCAAATAAACGCTTTCCCCGCTCTCGTCAAAGGCAAACTGCAGCACCTTCATGCCCGGGTAGCCGGAATCTGCAAGAAGCTCTCTTACCGTATCGGTAAGGAAGCCAAGATCCTCTGCGATCACATCCAGATTGGAAATATTCTGCTCCAAAACCTTGAACAGTTCAATTCCCGGTCCTTTCTCCCACTCTCCGTTCTCAGCAGTCTCATCCCCGTAAGGAACTGCCCAGTACTCATCAAAGCCGCGGAAATGGTCGATACGCACCTTATCGTACAGCTTCATACAATGGGACATGCGAAGGATCCACCACTTATAGCCTGTTTTCTTATGGTAATCCCAGTTATAAAGGGGATTGCCCCACAGCTGTCCGGTTGCGGAAAAAGCATCCGGCGGGCATCCTGCCACAGCTACCGGCGCAGCGTCCTCATCAAACTGGAACAGATCCGGGTTTGCCCATGCATCTGCGCCGTCAAAGGCAACGTAGATGGGCAGGTCTCCAATGATCCGGATATCCCTGTCGTTGGCATATTTTTTCAGCTGGCTCCACTGGCGGTAGAACCAGAACTGCTGGAATGCATAGAAGCTGATATCCTCCCTCAGCTCCTGTCTTGCCTTTGCCAGTGCCTCCGGCTTCCTGGTCTTAAGCTCTTCCGGCCATTCATTCCAGGAAATGCCCTCAAGGCTGTCCTTCACTGCCATGTACAGACAGTAATCCTCCAGCCAGAAGCCCTGCTCCTTCTCAAAGGCTTCCATCTCCTCACGGAGCAGCTCAAGCTCTTTCTTCTTTGTGTCCATCTGGTAAAAACGGTGATAAGCCTCGCGAAGAAGGGCAAATCTGGAATGGTAGATTTTCTCATAATCCACATAGCTAAGACTTCCGCCCCAGTCGCACTGCGCGCACTCCTGTGCTGTCAGAAGATCTCTCTGGATAAACTCCTCCAGATCAATAAAGTAAGGATTTCCTGCAAATGTGGAAAAGGACTGATACGGGGAATCTCCATATCCGGTAGGTCCAAGTGGCAGAATCTGCCAGAACTTCTGTCCTGCTTCTGCAAGCTGATCTACAAAAGCGTACGCTTCTTTAGAAAAGCATCCAATTCCGTAGTTGGAAGGGATGCTGGATATCGGCAACAAAATACCGCTGGCTCTCATCATGTGTTCCTCCTGTCTGTTACTGTTTTTACAATAACCATTATCTGTTTATTATACAGCTTCCATGCATACCCGGTCAATATAAATAAACCTGGATTGATAACACACTTTCCCAAAAACGGATGCCTCATCTGCAAAAAAATCGCAGGCATCCGGAAAATTCCCGAATGCCTGCTGTATTTTACGTATGCGTAAAACCTTATATTTTCCCTGGATTATTTCTTGGTTGTATAACCGAAGAAGAAATATCCAAGCGGTGTGTAGTACATACCGTCAATATCTGGATTGAGCATGTATGGCTGTGTATAGAAGTACAGCGGAGCCAGTACGCTATCCTGG
>CAVJRB010000249.1:0-3488 GCA_963651655.1 bacterium
TAATTAAACTACAGGTTCAAAAATCTCTAAACCATTTATACCTGTAATCCCTTCTTTCTTCCCCATTTTATGGCATAATAGAGCTATCAGAAAAAAGGGAGGTACAGGAAAATGAAACTATCACTTCCAGCCAATATAAGCAGATTACGAAAAGAACATTCCATGACCCAGGAGCAGTTAGCAGAAGCACTGGGCGTTACCTTTGCGTCTGTCTCCAAGTGGGAGCGCGGCGTGGCTACACCGGAATTAAATCTGATTGCAGAAATGGCAGACCTGTTTGAGGTATCCATGGATGCCCTCATCGGCTACCAGTTCCGAAACAACGACAGAGAAAGCACCATCGCAAGATTGAAGCAGTATATGCACAACCGGGATCAGGACAATCCCTTTTCTGATATTGAGAAAGCTCTGCAGCGCTATCCCAACTGCTTTGATGTTGTCTACTACAGTGCCCGGGTTTACCGTGTCAGAGGGCTTTATCAAAAGAACACCTCATACGAAAAGAAAGCCCTTGACCTTTATCACCGCGCCTGTATGCTGATCAGCCAAAACACGGATCCCAAAATAAGCGAAATTTCCATTCGCAATACAATGGCCGAAATCCACCTTGAACTTGGAGAGCACAAAAAAGGCCTGGAGATTCTGAAACACAACAATCCCTGCCGCCTGAATCATGCACTGATCGGCCAGACCTTAGCCGCCTCCGACAAGGACTTCAAAAGCGCATTGCCCTATTTGTCAATGGCCTTGCTGGATTTCTCTGTCACTCATGTGCAGCTCGTGACAGGATATCTCAATGTTTATTCCAAAACCGAAGATTACCAAAACGCTTTATCCCTTGTGAACTGGGCACTTGCCTTTTACCCCGGACTAAAAATTCCAGGAACCTCTAATTATCTGGATAAAAGTGAAGCTGTCCTCTGGGCTATACGCGCCCACATACTGCTTTCCCTGAATCAAAAAGAGGACGCCGCAGACAGTCTTCGTCAGGCAAAAACCATCGCTCTTTCCTTCGATAAAGCGCCAAACTATAACGCAGCAAGCATCCGATTCTTTGCCTGTCAGGAGCCGGCAACTGCGTTTGACGATTTCGGAGACACTGCCATGATCGGCGTGGAAGAAGCAGTGGAAGCCTGTAAAAAAGAAGAATTGTCCGATTTATGGAGGATGGTAAAAGATGAACCGTAAGCAAAGCCTGTCCTGCAGGAAATATGTTTCTCAGTTTTATAAGAAAAATCACGCAGCCTTTTATATTGCACTGCTTTCCTCTTTGCTGATTGCCGCCCTCAACCTTTGGATCGCATGGGTGGTACAGCAGATGATCGATTCCGTGTCGGGTGTTCCCGGCTCCTTTTCCATACCGATTCTGGCCGGTTTTGTCATCAGCACGGTAGGCGCTGCTATTGTGTTAAAAGCGATAAGTTATTTTTCCAAACCACGCTTTATGGAAAAAGCCATGAGACAGTACAAAGATTATGCTTTTTCCAATCTGACGAAAAAAAGCATCTCCGCATTTAACACGGAAAGCACTGCCCAATATATATCTGCATTTTCCAATGATTCCGCTTCGATTGAAACCGGTTATCTGGAAATGGAATTTAATATCCTGGCTAACGGCATTAAGCTGGTCGGTGCGCTGCTGATGATGCTGGCATACAGCCCGGTCATGACCGTTGTCGCCTGTGGATTTTTCGTACTCCCCATCGGCGTGTCCTATCTTACAGGAAACTCCCTGGAAAAAACAGAGCGAAAGATATCGGAAGCCAACAGCCAGTTAACTGCCACGCTAAAGGATAGCTTAAGCGGTTTTTCCGTGATCAAAAGCTTCAAAGCAGAAAATGCCATTTCCCAGCTGTTCACCAGAAACAATGCTGCCGCAGAGCAGGCAAAATGCAGGAAGCGAAAACTGGTAACCGTTATCAGCGGTCTGGCAAGCGTGGCAGGGGTAACCGCTCAGCTTGGAACATTTCTGGTGGGAGCATGGCTTGCCCGGTCTGGCTTTGGGATTACCCCCGGTGTACTGATCGTTTTTATTGACTTAACTGCAAATGTGATCATGCCTATTCAGGAACTGCCGGAACAGCTTGCTTCCAGACGGGCAGCAGCTGCACTGATCGACAAACTGGCGGCTTCCTTGGAAAACCATGTGCAGGACGAGGGCATTCCTATTCCGGACCTTCTGGATCGTGGAATCACAGTAAGAAATGTCACCTTCGGCTACGAACAGGAGCACCCGGTTCTTCACAATCTCAATACCACTTTTGAAGCCGGGAAAAAGTACGCCATTGTTGGCGCCTCCGGCAGCGGAAAATCTACATTTTTGAATCTGCTTATGGCAGGGCGCAAGGATTATTCCGGGCAGATCTGTTATGACAAGCAGGAGCTAAAAGACATCAGCTGCCAGTCGCTGTATGATATGGTTTCCATGATCCAGCAGAATGTTTTTATTTTCAATGCCTCTATCCGGGATAACATTACCATGTTCCATGAGTTCCCCAAAGCAGAAGTGGACCGTGCCATCCGGCTCGCCGGATTATCCAGGCTGATTGCTGACCGCGGGGAAGAATATCTTTGCGGGGAAAACGGCAGCGGCTTATCCGGCGGCGAGAAACAGCGCATTTCCATTGCCCGAAGCCTGCTGAAAAACTCCAGGGTTCTTCTTGTAGACGAAGCCACCGCCGCCCTGGACGCCGAAACTGCCTGTCAAGTATCCACCTCCATTCTCGGTCTTGCTGATCTCACAAGCATCACCGTCACCCACTCCCTGGAAGAAAGTCTCCTCAGGCAATACGACTGCATCCTCGCCTTGAAAAATGGAACCATCGTCGAGACAGGAACCTTCGATACGCTGATTGCGAAGAGAGGATATTTCTATTCGCTGTTTACAGTTGCTCAATAATCCCTAACAGCAAGCCAGCTGAATATGGAGAGAAATATAATGCAGTATCTACATGACAACAACATAGAGAGGTGTTATAATTAGGCTGCAAATAAAAATACAATAACAACGCCAAGGAGGGGATGATATGCCAGTAAATGAAATTGAAGAGCTAAAAGAACAATTTATAAATCAGCTGATGCCTTTAAAAATTTATTTATTCGGTTCTTTTGCAAATGATACCTATACGGAAGAAAGCGATTTCGATTTTTATATCATTGTAAACGATGAAATAAAAAATTTAAAAGACGTAACCACCCAAGCATATCGTTCTATTCGAAAGATAAAAAAACGTCCAGTCGATATTATTGTTGGAACAGAAAGCACATTCGAAAATAAAAAAAATATCCCGTCTGTAGAAAATGAAGTGGTAAAAAAAGGAGTGCTTTTATATGAATCAGGAAATAAAAAAGTGGATTGATATGGCGGAAATGGACTACGGAGTAGCAAAGCATTTATATGAAACATATTATCCAAAGCCATATGAAATTATCTGCTATCATTGCCAGCAATCAGCAGAAAAAATAATAAAAGGAATTATTATAGCAAG
>CAVJRB010000250.1:0-525 GCA_963651655.1 bacterium
ATACTCATCCTGTCTGGAAAATACCCTGCGAAGATTATCAGAATTGAACGCATTTGCAATCCTCTCCCTATCATCCGGATGCACATTCTCCTGTACCCAGCGATTTATAACAGGATCATACGGAAATTCCTTCTCCTTAACGTCCAGGACCGCTTTGACGCCGTAGTCATCTGCAAGCCGTACCACTCGCGCTGTTTTGCTTTTTAAATTTGCCACAAATACATTTTTGAAATTTTTGCACAATGTATTGATAATTGCTATCTGTTCTGCCAGTGCCTCATCTTTTTTCTTCTGCTCACGGATGTCTTCGTCCACATCATAGTGATATCCCCCGAAGCACAAATCCGCCTTCTACTGTTTTCGCTGTGCCTCCGCAGCGCACATACCGTTCTCCTAATACAGGATGCTTCCAGAGATAGGTATTTTCATCGCTGCCCCTTTTTTCATTTTTTCAATGCTGCTCAGAACAGATGGTAAGGAAACCAGGGAGATATTGGAAAACCATGCTTGGTAAACCTCTTCCGG
>CAVJRB010000250.1:535-3072 GCA_963651655.1 bacterium
TGGGAGCCTTGCCCTCCGGGATATTCGCTATTTTTCCCTTAATAACCTCATCGATCTGCTGTCCGAATGTCCGTGGAAATTCCTGCTTTTTAAAATTCATATCCACTGGTGCTTTTCTCGCTTTCCTTATTTTCTTACTTTATTATGCCAAAACCTACTGATTTCAGTATAAACTTTTTGTTCCTCAAAGTCCACATTTTATTGCATATTTTCCAATATCTCTTTAAGAAAAAAAATAAACAAAACCTGCTATTATTTAGCAATACCATTGTTGCATTTAATTAAAAAAAATGCTATCATAAAGCCAGTTTCACATGAAGGAGAGCATCGTAGAATATGGTATGTATAGATGAATTAAAGGAGAGCCGTTTACAAGAGTACCTCCAAAAAGGGGAATTTACTATTTATTTACAACCACAATATTCTGTATCAGAAAACAGGATTGCCGGGGCTGAAGCATTGGCCAGATGGATTCACGAAGGAACCTTCATTTCCCCTGGTGAATTTATTCCCATTCTGGAGCAGAACGGACTGGTGACACAGCTCGACAGATACCTATGGGAGTGCGTATTTTCCCTGCAGGCACAGAGACAGCAGGATGGGCTGACTATAGTGCCAATTTCCATTAATGTGTCTCGTGAGGATTTTGGCAAAATCAATGTGTATGAGACCATGGCATCCCTGAGCAGTCAATATGGTGTGGATCCGGAATATATACATATAGAGATTACCGAATCTGCTTTTGTCAATAACAATAATACCATTTATGAAACAATCAGTAAGTTAAAAGCCCTTGGCTTTATGGTGCTGATTGATGATTTTGGAAGCGGCTATTCTGCCCTCAACATGCTAAAGGATATCGATGCCGATGTCATCAAGCTTGATATAAAATTTTTTGACATGACCGAAGAAAATAAAGTCAAAGGCCGTAATATTATCGTTTCCGTCATTCAGATGGCTCAGCTTCTGGGACTTGGGCTTATCGCTGAGGGCGTTGAAAGCACCAGCCAGCTGGATATTTTGAAAGAAGCGGGCTGTGATATCATCCAGGGATATTTTTTCTACCGTCCCATGTGCATAGCTGATTTTTGCAAGATCTTAGATGATATGCATAATAACAGCCTTGGCAAGACAGAGGATACAAGCTCCTTTGGCAGGGAATGTTATGAGGAAAGCTTTAAGAGGTTAAGGGAAGGTAAATACGACAATGCCCTTACCCTTGCAAAGCGTGCGTTGACACTGATCAGTCCGAAGACAGATGCCCAGCTGTACTGTGAATTAGAGAATCTGATTGGCATCATCTACGGCGGAAACGGCAATGAGATGATGGCACTTGAGCATTATCTTTCAGGTCTTTCTGTGGCTCTCCAGAATGATGTTTCAACTGTGAGCGCCAGGATTTACAATAATATCGGTATGCAATATCTGATATTAAGCAACTTTAAACACTGTATCAAGTATTTTGAGCTATCTCTTATGGAGCAGGATAAGATTCCCGATGACAAGAAAAACCCTCAGCTTGCATACAAAACAAATTTAAATTTGTGCGATTGTTATACAAAGCTGAAAGAATATGAGAAAGCAGAGAAATACCTGAACCGTGCGCATGCATATATTGACCATCCTGATGTTGCAGGTATCAGCTTTCATTATCTGACCATCGAAAGCGAACTCTTTATGAGAACAGGCCGTGAGGAGGAAGTCCGCAAAAAATATCCGGCTCTGGCGGAGATGATCTTGAATGTGGAAGATGGTTTTAACTTCTGGGATAATTTCGAGAGATTAGGCAATCTGGCTCTGGAGTTTAAAGATTATACGACTCTGAAACGGATAATTGACAGCATGCAGCAGCAGTTTGAACAGCTCCCACAGGAACTGATCGAGCTGGATATCCAGGTCGCAATCCAGGAGTTTCGTCTGGCATATTATGAGGAAATCAATGATCAGGATACGCTTAGGAAGGAAGAACATATATACGTTGCCATGTGCAAAAAAATGTGCCAGCGTACATGGATGGACAGGGCAAAAACCATTGACTACAAGATCCAGCTGCAAACAGAATACGAGGAAAATGAACAAAGGAGTAAGCAAATTGATATTGACCAGCTTACAGGAGTTGGCAACCGCTATAAACTGGACAAGGATTACAAGCTCCTGCAGAAGAACTCAAGCAGCAATGACACCCAGATTGGTATTGGGGTGATTGACCTTGACTGCTTCAAAGAAGTCAATGACACTTATGGACGTCTGCAGGGTGACCACTACCTGAAAGTGATCTGCAAAATCCTCAGAGCTGTTATCAGACATTCCGGTGGGATCTATCGCTATAGTGGGGATGAGTTCGTTGTATTACTGGTGGATGTAGATAAACAGGCAATTGAGCAGATCGCCCAACAGATTCTCCACGAAACAAAATGCAAGCAGCTAAGCAATCCGGCTTCTGATAAGAAGATTCAGACTGTTTCACAGGGATATGTCCTATCGAATCAATTCAAAAATGCAGACCTGTGGCAGCTTCTTTCCTATGCTGACCGCCA
>CAVJRB010000251.1:0-3265 GCA_963651655.1 bacterium
ATAATGGGCTGGTCTGCAGATGGTGTGGTATTATTGCTGTGAAAAGTGGTATAAGTGCATTTGGCCTCTGCCTTGCTTGCAGAAGCGCCGCTGAAATCAAATACTGGCATGGCTGTGTCCTCTTTCGTTTTTAAATGGGATCAGGTATAAAATATTTTTCCCTGACTTCTTTCCTAACTATAGCAATATTTTCCCACAATGTCCAGAACATGTTTGAAAAAGGATTTTTACAAAACGCCTTTT
This sequence comes from bacterium, assembly GCA_963651655.1. GTDB lineage: Bacteria > Bacillota > Clostridia > Lachnospirales > Lachnospiraceae > Blautia_A. Next base: position 244 of record CAVJRB010000251.1, read on the forward strand.
TGCTGTGTTATAATAGACTATGTAATTTTATTTGCAGATTCTGTAAAATTTACATAAAATTTTGTATCAAATTTTACAAAAAACACTTGCCAAAACGGATTTTTTCGTGTATTCTAGTATTCGGACAGCTTTCTATTATGTTGCTTATATCTTATAATTTGTTATATATTGGATTTTTAGTGCGCAGATACCATAGTCCCTCCCAAAGCTTCTAATGGAATACTGCAAACTAAAAATAAAAGACCCCCGGTTCTCGTGAGAGTTCCGGGAGTTTTTCTATACTCTTTTCTTTTTCTGATATCAGGGGGCAGTCCCCTGCCTTCAGGCAAGGCTTAGAAGCTGCCTGCCCTCTTTCAGCCGCTCTTCGAACTGCTCATAGAAATCCTGATTTTTTTCATAGGGCTTCAGGTAGAAACGGTTCACCACATAAAGGTTCAGATTCTTGATCAGCTGGGCATCTGTGGCGCCGTAAAGCACCTCCTGCACATCAAGCAAGAAGTAATGCCAGTCCGCTACAAACTTCTCGTATTTGCGAAGCTCCGGGGTGTCGATCCATTTTTTTACCTTGATCTTGCTTCGGTTGGTCTTCTTACATTCGTGGATCTGCAGGAAATACTTGAAGCTTCCGTTTTCATAGTAGCGTCCCAGCGGGAAAAGCCTGCAAAATCCAGGACGGACACTGTGGATCTTACATCTTCCCTGGTCGTTTAGAAACACGCAGCTTTCGTTTTTTCCGGTCATGCAAAGGTGGGGAAGGATGTTTCCGTCCATGGCGTCAAACTGGATCCATCCGGCGCTTACCAGCTCTGTAGGGCTTTTTCCAAGGCCCTGGCTTAAACGGTGCACATCCATGGGGTCCAACACTACGGAGTCTCCCATTCCCTCGCAGCAGTCGTGGCAGCCTGCACAGTCCTGGCAGTCTGCCTTTACCATATCATTTAATTCATAAAGTCTTCCGTCGGAAATCTCCTCCAAAGATACTTCTCGGCGCATATGCAAATTCCTCTTTCTTTATATAATGATGTTACAGCTTAATCCCGGACAAGGCCTGGGCAAATGCGTTGTTTACAGGCTCATTGGCCTCTTTTTGCTGCCTGCGCAGATAGTTCTGCACATCCCGTTTGCCAACTCCTGCGCCCTCCTTCTTGCGTCTTGCCTGGAAGGCGGACAGTTTTTCCTTGTAGCCGCAGGCGCAGATGAAGGTCTCTTCCTTGCCTTTTACGTACATTTCCATGCGCTTGTGACATTTCGGGCAGCGGGCATTGGTGGTACGGGAAATGGTCTCACGGTAGCCGCACTCACGGTCCTGGCAGACCAGCATTTTGCTGGTTTTGCCGTTCACAGCCAGAAGCTTCTTGCCACAGCGCGGGCAGACCTTGTTGGTGAGATTGTCGTGGCGGAAAGTGCCCTCTCCTGACTTGATCTCGTCCACGATTTCGCAGGTGTAGTCCCGGATCTCGTGCAGGAAATCGCCCTGACGGATCTTGCCTTTTGCGATCTGGGACAGCTTCATTTCCCAGTCTGCATTCAGCTCCGGCTTCTTCAGATCTTCGGGAACCAGTTCCAGAAGCTGTTTGGCTTTGGATGTAATGTGGATCTCATTTCCTTTTTTCTCCATCATAAAAGAGTGGAAAAGCTTCTCTATAATATCCGCTCTTGTGGCAACAGTTCCAAGGCCGCCTGTCTCACCGATGGTTTTCACCGCTTCCTTGTCACGGGTCTCCATAAATTTCACCGGATTTTCCATGGCAGCAAGAAGAGTAGCCTCGGTGAAGCGTGCAGGGGGCTTGGTTTTGCCGGTGTTCAGCGCAGCACGCAGAACCTTCAGCTTCTGGCCTGTCTGCATTTTTGGAAGGCGCTGGTCCTTTAATTTCTCCTCGTCTTCCTCGCTTTCCTCCTGATCACCGCCCTCGTAAACCTCTTTCCAGCCCTGGCTTTTTACCACTTTACCGCTGGCTGCGAAGGTTTCCCCGGCTGCTTTTGCTTCCATTGTTACCTGCTGGTACTCAAATGGCGGATACAAAACGGCAAGGAAACGGCGCACAACCATGTCGTAAATCTTCCGCTCCTCGTTTGTCATGTGGTCCAGCTGCACAAACTGCTCGGTGGGAATGATCGCATGGTGGTCGCTGACCTTCTTGTCATCCACAAAGCTGGAATTCGCCTGTACGGGCTTGTTCATCAGCGCCCCTGCAAGCTTCCGGTAAGGACCGATTCCGCAGGCTTTCAGCCTTTCCTTGATGGTGGGGACAATGTCCTTTCCAATGTATCTGGAATCGGTTCTGGGATAAGTGAGTACCTTGTGATTCTCGTAAAGGCGCTGCATAATGTTCAGTGTTTCTTTTGCGGAAAAACCATATTTCTGGTTGGCTTCTCTCTGAAGAATGGTCAGGTCGTACAGACCGGGGGCCATGGACTTTTTGTTTTTTTCCTCGATTCTGGTCACTTCCAGACTGGCAGTCTGGGTTTTCCTGCGGATTTCTTCTGCTTTTTCCCTGGAAAAAGTGCGGAAGCTTTTTGTTTTTTCATCCCGCCAGGTCCATTTCACGTCCTGGGTTTCCACGGAAATGCCGTAGTATTCCTTTGGGGTAAACTGGCGGATTTCCTCTTCTCTTCTGGCGATCATGGCAAGGGTGGGAGTCTGCACACGGCCGCAGGAAAGCTGGGCATTGTATTTGCAGGTCAGCGCTCTTGTGCCGTTCATGCCTACCAGCCAGTCAGCCTCGGCTCTTGCAACAGCGGCGCGGTAAAGGTTGTCGTAGGCGTGGCCGTCTTTTAAGTTGGCAAAGCCTTCCTTGATGGCCTTGTCTGTGACAGAGGAGATCCACAGCCGCTTAATGGGCTTATGGCAGCCGGCTTTTTCCAGGATCCAGCGGGCAACCAGCTCGCCCTCACGGCCTGCATCTGTGGCGATAATGATCTCTTCTATGTCTTTTCGGAAAAGCTGGGTCTTCACTACGGAAAACTGCTTTCCGGTCTGGCGGATCACCACCAGCTTCATGTCTTTTGGCATCATGGGAAG
>CAVJRB010000252.1:0-5514 GCA_963651655.1 bacterium
AGACTACTCAGGAGAGGATCCGCAGCTTGAGAAAAACATCAAGATCCTTACCATCTGGGCAGAGGATAACGACAACGGTATGCTGTTAAATAAGATCTGCGAAGACTATCAGAAGAATGTAAACCCGAACTTCACATGGGAGTATGAGATGGTTTCTTCTGACAACCTTCAGCAGAAGATTGCTACACTGGCAGCATCCAATGACCTTCCGGACCTGTTCGCTTACGAAGCAGGCGCTCCGCTTAGCGTACTGATCGATTCCGGTAAAGTAAAAGATATTTCCGAAGCAGTTGATGAATTAGGAACAGCTGATTACTTAAACAGCGGTGCTGTTGAGCTTCTGAAAGGATTATCCGGAACAGATGATCTTTATGATCTTCCTCTTGGACTGAACGTAGAAGGCTTCTGGTACAACAAAGCTCTGTTCGAAGAAGCAGGATGCGAAGTTCCTACAACATGGGATGAGTTCGAAGATGTTCTTCAGAAACTTTCCGATGCTGGTATCCAGCCTCTTACAACCGGCGGATCTGACAAATGGGGCGCAACCCGTCTGATCAACGCTTACGCAGTAAGAACAGCAGGAAACGACATTATGACAAAAGCAGCTAACGGCGAAGTTGATTACACAGATGAGAAACTTGTTGCAGCAGCTGATAAGATTGCAGAGTGGGCAGAGAAAGGATACTTCGGAGAAGGTATCACAACAGTTGATATGAGCACAGCTGGTTCCATGCTGATGAGTGGAAAAGCAGCTATCTTCTACAATGGTTCCTGGTTTACACAGAACCTGACAGATGATTCCCAGAACCCGGCAGGCGAGGACGGAATCGGATTCTTCAACATTCCGGTTGCAGATGAGTCAATCAGCTCCTCTACTTCCTATTCTATGAACTGTGGTAACATTCTTGCTCTTGACAATGACAAATACGACGAGGCTACTGGCTGGTTCCTGAAATACTTCATGGAGAACATCGGAAACCTTGCAATGGAAGAGCAGGGAACTGTTAAAGGTTACACATATGATGTTGCAGCAGATGACATGGATGGCTACACCAAACTTGTTCTTGACGAGATCGACAAATCCACAGAGGGATTTGCTTGGTGGGAAGCAAAAATGCCTAGCGAAATCTCCAAGACTGCACAGGAAAATGTACAGCCTCTGCTGAACGGCGAAATGACTGGCGAAGAATATATGCAGTCCATCCAGGATGTATATAACATGCAGTAAGCAATAGTTTTGGCAATATAAGCTTTGAACTTCAAATGGGAGTGTTTGCCAGCAGACACTCCCATTTTTAATGCAGAAAGTCCCGGACAGCAGCTATGATTCATAGATACTGGACGGGTTAGATATCAGAAAGGAAGGAATTTTATGAACAAGGTATTAGGTAATAAGAAAGCGATATCCCTTTTCGTAGTTCCGGCGTTAATTATTTACACCATCATCGTAATGGTACCGGTTGTCTGGTCACTGTATTACTCATTCTTCAGTGGCAGCCCGGGACTTCAGTGGGAATTTGCCGGACTTGACAACTATGCAAGACTTTTCAAGGACAAAAACTTCTTAAACGCATTAACAGTAAACTGTAAATATGTATTAGTAGTAACCATCGGCCAGGTTGGAATGGGACTTTTACTTTCCCTGATGTTTAAATTCTGGCTGAAGAGATGCAAAACCATCGTAAGAACCCTGGTTTTCTTCCCTGTAGTACTTCCTACTGTTGCAGTAGGCCAGCTGTTTGCAAAGATTTATGAGATTCAGCCAAACTATGGTCTGTTAAACTCATTACTTGATTCTCTTGGATTTACAAACCTTGTTCAGCCATGGATCGGCCAGTCCAGCACAGCTCTCTGGGCACTGTGTGTAATGGATATCTGGGTAGCCATGGGATTCTATTCCGTAATTTTCTATGGTGCACTTCTTGATATCTCCGATGATATCCTGGAAGCAGCAAGAATCGACGGCTGCGGCGGATGGCAGTTATTCAAGAACATTCTTCTTCCACTGCTTCGTCCGATGGTAATCACCAGCCTTGTATTCAGCTTCTCCGGAACTGTAAAAATGTTCGAGTCCGCTATGGCTCTTACAAAAGGCGGTCCTGGAAGCGCAACCAAATCACTGTCCATGTACATGTATGACGTTGCATTTACCTACAATAAGGTCGGTTACGCCAGCGTTATCGCTATCGTAATTTTCCTGATCTGCGTAGTTGGTTCCCTTATTATCAACAAATTTGATGTGAAAGACTGAAAGGAGGAAATATTATGAAAAAAGTAAAAGCAACTTTACGAGGAATTGTAATTTTCCTTCTTTGCATGGTTGAAATTTATCCGCTGTTCTGGATGCTCACAGCGTCTTTCAAGAAACAGTCTGAGTGGAGTGAGAAACCTGCCTATGCATTAAATGATGGTTTTTATTTCCAGAACTACTCTGATGCATGGAACAGAGGTCACATGTCCACATTCTTTAAGAACAGTTTGATCACCACATTAGTAGCACTGGTATTTATCGTATTCTTCTCTGTAACAGTTGGTTTCGCTGTAACCAAGATGAAATGGAAATTCAGAAATGCAGTTGCACAGTATTTCCGTTTCGGTATTATGATCCCGGTTGCAATCGCCCTGATTCCGCTGTTCCAGATTTACAGCAGAAGCGGTATGCTGAACACCAGAACCTGTCTGATCATTACGTACATAGCTTTCGGTTTGTCACTTTCTATCTATCTGGTTCAGGGATACCTTCGTTCCTTCCCGGATGATATTATGGAAGCTGCCGTTATTGATGGCTGCGGTATCTACAGACTGATGTGGCACATTGTAACACCACTTATGAAGAACTCCATCGTAACCGTACTGGTATTGCAGTTCTTCTTCAAATGGAACGACCTTCTGTTTTCCATGACATTCATCAGTGATTCTGCATTGAAGACTGTTCAGACAGGACTTCTGTACTTCTCTGATGAGTTTGGATCCAAGAACTGGGGTGCAATCTTCGCTTCTGTATCTATGAGTGTATTCCCGCTTCTGATCCTGTACATGGCACTGAATAAGAAACTGATGGAAGGTATGACAGCAGGAGCTGTAAAGGGTTGATATTATGGAAGACAGAAGGACAGAGCAGTACAGACAGGAACTGAAGAAATTTGTAATGTCTCACACGGAGGACGTGCTGAAGAATCCGCGAAGCTTTATCCGTTATCCATTTATTGATCCAGGCTCTATTTACGACGGAAATGTGTGGGACTGGGATACTTACTGGTCCGTATATGGCTTTTTGAATCTGGCGGATTCCTACGAGGATCCGTCAGTGAAGCCGAGAATTATAGAGCATGCACAGGGAAATATCCGCAATTTCTTCGACCATCAGCTTGAAGACGGATATATTCCTATGATGATCGAGGTTGCAGACTGGCCGGAGCCGTATTTGAACATGCGGCACAAAGAGGGAAAGATCATGAATATGCACAAGCCTTTCCTTTGCAGCCAGATGTGCCTGATCAGTGATTACACAGGAGATTACAGCTGGACCGAGGAGTTTCTGCCAGGCGTAGCGAAATATTTCGACTGTTACGATCACTATTATTTCCACGAAAACAGCGGGCTGTACGTATGGCAGGATGATATTATGATCGGTATGGACAATGACCCGGCGACCTTTGGCCGTCCGCCATTTTCCACTGCCAATATTTACCTGAACAGCTTTATGTGCGTAGAGCTTGAAGCTGGCGCCAAGCTGTACCGCCAGTTTGGAAAAGAGGAAGAGGCGAAGAAGCTTCTTGAAAAGCGTGAGGCTCTGATTGCTGCGATTCAGCGGGAATGCTGGGACAAGCGCGACCGCTTTTTCTATTCTGTTGATGTGGATATCAAGACCAGGAAATACGACTGGTTCCATCAGGGACTTGGAGTTTTCTGGAAAACACTGCCGATCAAGGTTCGTGTATGGTCTGGCTTTATTCCCATGTATGCCGGAATTGCCACCGAAGAGCAGGCAGCAGACATGGTGAAGCATATTTTTGATCCCGATACCTTTGGTTCTGATTTCGGTCTGACCACGCTTTCAAAGGATGAGAAAATGTTTGACCTGTCTGTTACCAATAACCCGTCTAACTGGCTTGGCCCGATCTGGCTGGTTGCAAACTATGTGGTATTCCGCGGGCTTTTGAACTACGGATACCGCATGGAGGCGGAGATCATGTACAAGCGTACCATGCGTCTTCTGGGCGATGACCTTGAGAAAACCGGAAGCCTTCATGAGTACTACAATCCATTTAATGGAGAGCCTGTTATGAACGGCGGATTCATTAACTGGAATGTGCTGGCACTGAACATGGCCGATGAGCTGGCTGGCAAGAAGCCAATGTGTCTGCCGGAGCTGTATGAGAAATAAAAGGTAAAGCTGCCGGAAGCGGAGGGGGATTTGCTTCTGAGGTGTGTATGTATATTGAAAAAGATTGTAAGATTGTAGCGATGAGTGCGATTTTACAATCTTTTTTTATATAGGTTTCTAGGAGAAACCCGGAGGAACAGATGGGTTCCTTAAGGAAACAAATACTGTACAAAAAATTATGAAACGGTTATACTTGTTTTATAAGACAGAATGCGGAGGTGTGCAGATAATGGGAATGTATTTGAATGGAAATGCACCTTATTCTTTATACAAAAGTGAATTTTGTCGTCCTTATTTTGTAGATAAATCTGATATTTTAAAAGATTTAATTACCCTTGCCAATCAGGGGAATTCTCATATTTGCATAACCAGACCGAGACGATTTGGAAAGACCGTTATGGCAAACATGATTGGTGCTTTTTTTGGAAAAAACACAGATGCAAGTGGGATTTTTAATCAGCTGAACATTAGCAAATACAGCGAATATCGCCAAAACTTAAATCAGCACAATGTTATATATATTGATTTTAGTGTAGTCGATGATGAATGCAGTAACTATAAAGATTACATTAATGCAATTAAGGAGAATCTGAAAATAGATATCAGACAAGCGTATCCAGATGTTGAGTTCAGGGAAAATAATTCGGTTCGGGATGATTTGCAGCAGGTTTTTATGGAAAAAGGAAGCAGGTTTATATTTGTTTTTGATGAATGGGATGCTGCTTTTAACATGCCCTTTGTGACGGAAGCGGATAAAAAATCGTATTTACTTTTCCTGAAAGGTTTGCTTAAAGATAAGGCATACGTTTCCCTGGCATATATGACCGGAATTCTTCCAATTGCCAAATATTCCAGTGGCTCAGAGCTGAATATGTTTATCGAATATTCTATGGCCTCCGAACCTAAATTCGGAACTGATTTTGGTTTTTCTGAGGAAGAAGTGGATCGATTATACGAGAAATATGGTCATGTGTGTGATGAACAGGGAGTGAAAAAAGCCGTAACAAGAGAGGGACTTCGCAGATGGTATGACGGTTACTATTCTCAAAATGGTGAGAAATTGTATAACCCTCGCTCTGTGGTTGCTTCACTTACCAACAATAATCTTGGAAGCTACTGGACTAGTT
>CAVJRB010000253.1:0-2104 GCA_963651655.1 bacterium
GTACCTGACGGCATTGGACGAACAAGTTAAATTACCAGATGAGAATCCATCCATTGGTATTATTATTTGCAAGAGCAAGGATAAAACTTATGTAGAATATGCTTTGAAGAATATTAATGCTCCGATAGGAGTAGCTACATATCAGTTAAGAAATACGTTGCCAGAAGAGATGAAAGCAATGCTGCCAGAGCCAGAGGAGATTGTGAGAAGGCTGAGGTTATTTGATAAATAGGTAAACATGATAAAAGTATATTGATAATCGAATGATTATAGGAGGAGACAGAAATGGAGTACACTACACTAGGAAAAACAGGGCTTCGGATTTCACGGATGGGCTTCGGCGGAATTCCCATTCAGAGAATTGACGCAGAGGGAACGAAGGCACTGATGAAGCAGCTTGTAGATGAGGGAGTCAATTATATTGACACCGCAAGAGGATATACCGTCAGTGAGGAATATCTTGGTTATGCGCTGGAAGGAATCCGGGATCAGTTTGTTATTGCCACTAAGAGCATGGCCAGAACCAAGGAGGCCATGGCAGCAGACATTGAGAAAAGCCTGGGAAATCTTCGGACAGATCACATTGATTTATATCAGGTACATAACCCAAGCATGGAACAGCTGGACACCGTTGTGGGAGAAGGCGGAGCACTGGAAGCTCTCATGGAAGCCAGAGCAGCAGGCAAAATCGGTCATATCGGTCTTACCGCACATTCCACAGAAGTGTTCGAGCGTGCATTAAGCCTTGACTGGGTGGAGACCATAATGTTTCCTTATAATATAGTAGAAAGCCAGGGCGAAGAACTGATCCGCAAATGCCAGGAGAAAAACATAGGCTTCATCGCCATGAAACCCCTCGCCGGAGGCGCCATCGAGAACGGAACCCTCGCCCTTCGCTACGTCTGTTCCAACCCTGCCGTTACCGTGGTCATCCCTGGAATGGCAGAAGTATCCGAATTAGAAGAGAACATTAAGGCATGCGCAGACACCACACCCCTCACCCAGGCAGAACTTTCTGAAATGGAAGAAATCCGCCATCAGCTTGGCACCAATTTCTGCCGCCGCTGCAATTACTGCGCACCCTGTACCGTAGGAATCAGCATTCCAAACGCTTTCCTCTTCGCAGGCTACCTGGAACGCTACAACCTGGCCGACTGGGCCAAAGACCGCTACAAAAGCATGGACGTAAAAGCCTCCGCCTGCGTAGGCTGCGGCAAATGCGAAACCCGCTGCCCATATCATCTGCCAATCCGGGAGATGCTGAAGAAGGTTGCGGAGGAATTCGGAGAGTAGAATGAAAAGAGCTTGAATGCGGCTGACAGCTGTGGGAGCGCCCAAGGGTACGGAATAGCTGACATTTATAATAGTTAATGTTGGTCATAGTAACAGGAAAAGTTATGCTTGGCCGCAAGCTTGGAGTATTAAAAATAAGGAAGCCATATTGTACTAATAAACTGCAAGTACAATATGGCTTTCCTAATATGTAATTTCCCTTATTTATCTACCGTCGGCACCGTCTCATCATGATGCGCATCCAGATCCGCCAGATACTTCTTCGTATCCTTCGCAATCACATTAGACAAAAGCAGCACAGCCACCAGGTTCGGTATCGCCATCAGCGCATTCAAAATATCCGCGATAGTCCACACTAGATTCAGCGCAACCACCGGAGCAATGGCAGCCACCACAATATACAAAACCCTGTAAGGAATCAGTCCCTTTCTTCCAGCGAAATACTCCACACACCGCTCTCCATAATACGCCCATCCCAGCACCGTAGAAAATGCAAAAGAAATAATTCCCACAACCAGAATCACAGGCCCAAGCACCGGAATCTGGGAAAAAGCCAGAGTGGTAAGCACACCGCCGTCTGTAATCGCGCCCATATCAATAGAAGGATTTTTCATAATACTGCTCACCAGCACAAGCCCTGTCATAGCACAGACCACAACCGTATCCCAGAAGGTTCCCGTACTGGAAACTAGCGCCTGCCGAACCGGATTACGCGTCTGGGCAGCAGCCGCAGCAATAGGAGCAGATCCCATACCAGATTCATTGGAAAAAAGACCTCTGGCAATTCCATACTGCATTGCCATCATAATTC
>CAVJRB010000254.1:0-4244 GCA_963651655.1 bacterium
GATGACTCCTGCAGGCGCTACCGAGATCATGGAGATCATCGGCAAGGAGGAGACCCTCCGCCGTGTAAACGCAGCTATTGAAAAGCTTGAAAATCTGTAATGAAAAGAAATCCATCTCAATTAAGAGCAATCGCTCACCTGTCAGGACCTATGATGGTTCTGGCAGGCCCCGGTTCGGGGAAAACCTCAGTGATCGTTGAAAGAACTGCATATATGACTGGTGAGGGCAAAATACCCGGATCCTCTGTCCTTGTTGTGACCTTTTCCAGGTCTGCTGCCAGAGAAATGAAGGAGCGTTTCCTGAAATTTACAAGACAGGCCTCTACGGATGTGACCTTCGGAACCTTCCACGGCGTGTTTTACGGCATTTTAAAGCATGCCTACGGGCTTGGTGCGGGAAATATTCTCTCCGAGGAGGAAAAGTACGCCATTTTGAAGGAAATGACTCTGGAATACGGACAGGAGCTTGCCCAGGAAGGGGATTTCCAGGAGGATGTGGCAAAGGAGATCAGCGTGGTAAAAGGAAACCGGATTGCCCTGGATCACTATTATTCCTCCTGCTGCCCGGATGATGTGTTCCGGCAGATTTACACAGGCTACCAGAAAACCCTGCGTGAAAGGCGGAAGCTGGATTTTGATGATATGCTTCTTTGCTGTTACCAGCTGTTTGACAGGAGAAAGGACATTCTGGCAGCGTGGCAGAATAAGTTCCAGTACATTATGGTGGATGAGTTTCAAGACATCAATCACCTGCAGTACGACATTGTGCGCATGCTGGCAAAGCCAAGGGACAACCTTTTTATTGTGGGGGATGACGACCAGTCCATCTACCATTTCCGCGGTGCCAAGCCGGAGATCATGCTGAACTTTACCAAAGATTATCCAAAGGCGGAGACTGTGCTTCTGAACATCAACTACCGCTGCACTAAAAACGTGCTTCAGGCTGCCATGAACGTGGTGGACTGCAACAAAAAGCGTTTCCAGAAGCAGCTGTCCACTCCAAATGAGCAGGGAAAGCCTGTGCGCATGATGGAGTTTGACAATCCAAGGGAAGAGTATATGAGAGTTTCCGCTTTCCTGAAAAAGCGCCTGGACGCAGGGGAAAATCTGGAGGATACGGCAGTTCTTTTCCGCACCAACCAGGAGGCAGAGGGACTGGTTGGCGCCCTGATGGAGTATCAGATTCCTTTTACCATGAAAGAACAGCTGCCCAATCTGTTCCGCCACTGGATCAGCAGGAACCTGATGGCGTATCTTGAGATGGCAGCAGGAGACCGGAGCAGAAAGACGTTTCTGGAAATCATGAACCGCCCGAACCGCTACATTGCAAGGGATGCCCTTACGTCTGCCACCGTTTCTTTTGATGCCCTGCAGGAATTTTACAAGGACAAGGACTGGATGTGCGACCGGATCACCACCCTGGAAACCCATCTTCGGATCCTTTCCACCCTGGCACCTTATGCGGCTGTGAATTTCATACGAAAGGGAATGGGCTATGAGCAGTACCTGATCGAGTACGCCCAGTACCGCAAGATCCGCCCGGAAGAACTGCTTGAGGTCCTTGACCGGATCCAGGAGAGTACCAAGGGGATGAAAACCCTGGAAGAGTGGCAGGCCTACATTGAGGATTACACAAAAAAACTTGCCGAGCAGGCGAAAAAGCAGGAAAAGAAACGGGAGGGAATTGTGGTGTCCACCCTTCATGCAGTAAAGGGCCTTGAGTATGACAAGGTTTACATTATGAATGTAAATGAGGGCAGCATTCCATACAAAAAGGCGGTTCTGGAGGAAGCCCTGGAAGAGGAGCGCAGGCTTTTCTATGTGGGAATGACCCGTGCGAAAAAAGAACTGACCCTGTGCTATGTGAGACGGCAGTATGAGAAGGAAAGAGACCCGTCCAGATTTCTGGAGGAAACCGGTCTGTAATATTTCCCCTTGTAAACACCAGGAATATAAAGTATAATGTGGAATGTTGTGCGAAACAGTACAGCATTGCAGTAAATGAGAAACAGAACTATTTGTCTGCCGTGAAGAGGCAGGCAGTGACCAGTTGCAAAAAGCAGTGGAGATAAATGACGAAAAAACTGAAATGGAGAAACCGCTTATTCTGGATCCGGATCCTGATCATGATCCTGGTCCTTGCGGGTTCTTACTGCGCGTATGCGTTTATATACAGAGGAAGAAATGAGCCGCCTACCAAGCGGAAGGTTACCAACCAGGAGGCGGCCTATTACACCTTAAGAGGGCAGATCCAGATGCTTTCCCAGAAAGAAGAGCTGATGGCCTTTGCCTTTGATGATCGGAAAAAAGAGCGGGAATATGGAACCTATATCATTCCCGGACTGAAATCAACCAGAACCCTTCTTACCAGTGAGGGTGATATGCCGGCCATGTGCACCACTATGACGCCTCAGGGGCTGGCTGTGACGGAAGATTATGTTTTTGTAAGTGCCTACTGTCATGCGAAGAAGCATAACTCCGTGATCTACATGATCGATAAGGAGTCACACAGATTTATCAAAGAGATTGTTTTGCCCGGACAGCCTCATGTGGGCGGTCTGGCCTATGACAGCGAGCACCAGATTCTGTGGTATTCCTCCAATACCCAGGAGCTTGCCCAGGCGGTAAGCCTTACCATGGAATCCATCAAGAATTATGACTATGATGAGAGCCAGCGTCCCATTGCGACCAACCAGATCGCCAGCCTTTACGGAATCGTAAGGGATTCCTTTATGACCTTTTATGAGGGCTGCCTGTACGTTGGCTGTTTTACCAAATATACGGAAAGCGCCATTGCAAGATACGCAGTAGACGATGAAGGAAACCTGATCAATACCATGGATGAGGGACTTGGAATGAACTTCGAGATGGCAGTGCCTCTTGATTATTCCACCATTTCCGAGCAGGCACAGGGAATGACCTTCTATAATGACAAGCTTCTGCTGTCCCATTCCTTTGGAATTCTGCCTTCCCGCGTGGTATTTTACGAGAAATCCGACAAGCGTCTTTACGTAGATGAAAATTCAGCCATCAGCTATCGTTTCCCGGAGCGGATCGAGCAGATCTTTGTGGACGGGGACGATCTGTATGTGCTGTTTGAATCCGCTGCCTATGCATACAGCGCAGCGTCCGTGAATATAGTGGACAGGGTATTAAAGCTGAGCCTTCCAAGAATGGAAGAATACCAGAAGAGTACCCAAAACTCTGTAAGCCAGTATTAGACTGTGTGCATGAATCCGGGATTGTCCACATATATTAAAATTGAGAGGTGATACAAGATAGAAGCAGAGCAGATCCAGAACCTGTTTGCAGGCAATATCCGCAGACTGTTGATAAATGCAGACCTTGATTATGACAAAATATACGAGATCCGCCTGAGAGTGGGGCGCCCCCTGTTTTACACCTATGACGGCGGTGAGGGGTTTCTCACTGACGAGGACGGCAAATATGTGGTGACCCGGGAAGACTTAAAGGAAACCATGGAATACGTAAGCGGTTACTCTTTGTACTCCTATGAGGATGAGGTCCGCCAGGGCTTTCTCACTGTTCAGGGCGGCCACCGGGTAGGCGTTACCGGAAAGGTGATCCTGGATGGAAATGAGATCCGGGGAATGAAATATATTTCCTGCATCAATGTGCGCCTTGCCCATGAGGTGGTAGGCTGTGCAGACCCGGTGATGCCCTACATCCGAAAAAGAGACTGGGTGGCCCACACCCTGATCGTTTCCCCGCCAAGGGGAGGCAAAACCACTCTGCTTCGTGACATTATCCGCCAGCTCAGCAACGGGAAAGAAAAATTCCCGGGAATGACAGTGGGAGTTGTGGACGAGAGAAGTGAGCTTGCAGGGTCCTATCAGGGCGTTCCCCAGAATGACCTTGGCATGCGCACCGATGTGCTGGACGGCTGTCCCAAGGCGGAAGGCATGGAGATGCTGATCCGTTCCATGTCCCCGGCAGTTGTAGCTGTGGATGAGCTGGGACGGGAAGAAGATTTCAAGGCCGTGGAATCTGTGATCCACAGCGGCTGCAAGGTGATCGCCACTGCCCACGGCAATTCCATTGAGGATGTGATCCAGCAGCCCTTATTTGAAAATCTGGTGCGAAGACGGGTGTTTGAACGCTACATTTTCCTGGATAGGGGAGATCATGCAGGAACCATACAGGGAATCTATGACAGAAACGGGAGGCGTTGTTGAAAACAGCAGGGATCATTCTGATCATTTTTTCAGGAACTGGTCTTGGAC
>CAVJRB010000254.1:4254-5724 GCA_963651655.1 bacterium
GTCTGAAAGACTGAAAATACTGGAGAGGCTGGCTCAGCTTCTTCTGCTGTTAAAGGGAGAAATCCGCTGCACGGGAGCTTCTCTTGAAGATGCCTTTTTTGATGTGGCGAAAAAGATGCCGGGAGAGTACAGGCTGTTTCTGGAAGAAACGGCAGGAAGAATCGGGAAGAGATCCGGCATTGCCTTTGGCGTTATTTTCCGGGAATGTGCCTTTAAGTGCTTGCCTATGGAGAAAATTTCGCCGGAAGAGCAGGAGTTCTTTCTTTCTCTTGGGGAAAAGCTGGGATATCTGGACAAAGAGATGCAGGTGGCGCAGTTGACCCTTCTGGAAGAGGAATTAAGGGAACGGATCCGGGAACTAAGAAGCGGGATGCCAAAGCGGCAGAAAATGTACCAGAGCATGGGAATTCTGGGCGGGATTCTGCTTGCTGTGCTGATGTGGTGATGCCAGAAAGGAGGAGCCCTTGGAAGTCAGTATTATTTTTAAAATTGCTGCTGTAGGGATCCTGGTCTCTGTACTTTCCCAGGTGCTCAAGCACAGCGGCAGGGAGGAACAGGCATTTCTGGTCAGTCTTGCGGGACTTCTGGTGGTGCTTTTCTGGATTGTACCTTACATTTATGAGCTTTTTGACAGTATTAAAAAATTGTTTGAGCTATAGGTGGAATATGGACATTATAAAAATTTCTTTATTAGGCGTATGCGGTGTGATGCTCGGCTTTCTCATGAAAGGAACCAAACCGGAATACGCCTGTTTTATTACGGTGGGGATCGGGCTTGTGATCATGGGACTTGCTGTGGGAAAAATCCGGTATCTGTTTGAATCTCTGGGGAAAATCCAGGAAGCCCTGCCTGTGGACACGGAATATATTTCCACCCTGGTAAAAATGGTGGGAATCACCTACATCGGCCAGTTTGCTTCCGGGATATGCAAGGACGCCGGGTACAGCACCACGGCGGCCCAGATCGAGCTGTTCTGCAAGCTGTCTGTGATGGTTCTGAGCATGCCTGTGCTTATGGCGCTTCTTCGGACCATTCAGGAGTTTATGGTATGAGACCTAGCGGTGAGAGAAGGAAAACGGATTGGCGCAGAATCGTTTTGGGCTTGCTGCTGGCGTTGTTTTGCGGGCAGTTCTGCTCCAGGCAGGTGAGTGCCATGGAAGAGAAAAAGCAAAGTAATTCCTATGGGCTGCAAACGGAAAAGGATGCAGATGAGACCAATGCTGGAACGGTTTCGGGAACTTCAGATCCGGTTTCCCAGGAACTGGTTTCGGACATGTCTTTTGAGCAGGTTCAGAAGCTGATGGACGAAATGCTTGGGGAAGAGAGCTTTTCCATGGAGACAGCTTTGAAAAATATGATAAGCGGGGAAACTGTATTTTCAAAAGAGGCGGTGCAAAGCTTTTTGCGCAGCCTCTTTTTTGATCGGTTGGAGCAGGAGCGGACAAACTTTATGCGCATCCTTCTGCTGG
>CAVJRB010000254.1:5734-6517 GCA_963651655.1 bacterium
GTTTTCCAATTTTGCGGCTGTGTTTGAAAACGGGCAGATCGGGGATGTGAGCTTTTATATGATCTATCTTCTTTTGTTCACGATCCTGATGAACAGCTACCAGAGCCTTGGAATTTCCCTGGGAAAACAGCTGGACTGGCTGACCCAGTTTATGAAGGGACTTGCCCCCGCCTATTTTGTGGCGATTTCCGCGGCAAGCGGGGCATTGACAGCAACTGCTTTTTACCAGGGAGTGCTGCTTCTTGTCTGGCTTGTGGAATGGCTGCTGCTCACCCTGATCCTGCCGGGAGCCAATTTGTATGTGCTTCTTTGCCTGGTAAATCATCTGTCAAAGGAGGACATGCTCAGCAAAATGGCAGAGCTTCTGGAAACCTTGATCAGCTGGAGCCTGAAAACCATGCTGGGAGCAGTCCTGGGGCTTCAGGCTGTGCGGGGGCTTGTGGCGCCTGCCATGGATGCCATCAAACGTACTGCTATCGGCAAAACAGCGGGAGCCATTCCAGCAGTGGGAAATGCGGTGAATGTGGTGACAGAGCTGATCCTCACCGGCGCCCTTCTTGTGAAAAACTGTCTGGGCGCGGTGGCTGTGGTGTCTCTTCTTCTGGCTGGTGCAGGACCGGTGATCCACTATGGTTTTCTTTCCCTTAGCTACCGTTTTCTTGCCGCAGCAGCCCAGCCGGTGTCGGACAAGCGGATCGTAGGCTGCCTTGGAACCATGGGAGAAGGGTGCGCCATGCTCCTTCGGATTATGATCACGGCGGAGGTGATGTGTATCCTTACCTT
>CAVJRB010000255.1:0-6189 GCA_963651655.1 bacterium
TGTTGGAAATACCTGCATGCATCATCTGTTTCTTGGAATTTCGCCTGCATCATTAGTTCATGCTCCGTACACTCCGGCAATCAGCCAGCCGCTTACGTTACGGGCATCTGATTATGGAATTCATATTCATAAAAAGGGCCAGCTTATTTTGCTTCCAAACATTGCCAGCTACATAGGTGCAGACACCAGCAGCTGTCTGTTGGCGCTTCGCCAGGATCTGAAAGAAGAAACCACATTGCTTCTGGATATTGGAACCAATACAGAAATGATTCTTGGAAATAAACACGGCCTGGCAGCCTGCTCCGCTGCATCAGGGCCTGCATTTGAAGGCGCAAAAATCCAGTGCGGAATGCGAGGACTTCCAGGTGCCATTGACCATGTGAAATATGAAAATGGAAAGTGGCAGTATACTACTATTGAAAATGAGAAGCCAACAGGATTATGCGGTTCTGGCCTGATTGACTTGATAGCAGAACTTCTGCGCAATGGGCTTTTGGACGAAAACGGAATTTTGCACAGTGGGCAGGTGAAAGCGGATACCTTTGTACTTGTGCCGTCAGGGGAATCACAAAGGGAAATTTATCTTACACAGAAAGATATTGGTGAGGTACAGTTGGCGAAAGCTGCCATTGCTGCGGGAATCCGACTTTTAATGAAGAAACAAAATGTAGAAGAAACTCAGATTCAGACTGTGTATCTGGCTGGCGGATTCGGGAATTACATGAACGCCAGGAACGCCGCGCGAATCGGCCTGATTCCAGAAAACTTTGCTGAGAAAGTAAGTTGTGTGGGAAATGCTGCCGGAGAAGGGGCAAAGATTGCACTGTTAAATAAAAACGAGCGCCATGAAGCAGAAAAGGCTGTACAGAAAATCGAATTTCTGGAGCTGGCTGCTTGTCCAGAGTTTCAGGACTGCTTCGTAGACGAGCTTGGATTTGGGAAGTGAAAAAATGAATTTTAAAGAGCTAAAGGAATTATGTCAGTCCCATGGTTTTACCCATGTAGCGCCGCTGGCATGTGATACCATCGAACTGAAACCAGAAGTCCGTCAGATGTGCGCTTCTGATTCCTGCCATAAATACAATAAATGCTGGAGCTGTCCTCCAGGCTGCGGTACTTTGGAAGAATGTGAAAAAAGAGTAAGAAAGTATAAGCTGGGAATTCTGGTACAGACGGTGGGACAGCTGGAAGATTCCATGGATGGGGAAGGTATGATGCGCACCGAAGCCATACATAAGGCATCCTTTTATGCCATGGAAAAGGATCTGCGGAAGTTTTATCCGGATATGCTGCCTGTTGGCGCGGGATGCTGCACAAAATGCAGAGTCTGTACCTATCCGGATGCGCCCTGTCGTTTTCCAGGGGAGGCTTTTTCCTCAATGGAAGCATATGGAATGCTGGTCATGCAGGTGTGTCAGGCAAATCATCTGGATTATTATTATGGTCCAGGGAAAATTGCCTATACCAGCTGTTATTTACTGAAATGAAATAAGACTAAAAAAGCAAAATGCACCTCATATTTATATGACGAAGCGTTTTGCTTTTTTTGAACCCACCATAATATGTGAAAATATTCACAGTAAGATAGTATAATGGAATGAGAAAAAAAGAGAAGCGGCGTTCCCTTTTTCTGATATAAAATGGATTTGTTAAGAAGAATGTCTTAGCGGAGGCATTCAAGCGGAGAGAACGATGAATGCTGTCGAAAGACAGCAGCTGATTAGCAAAAACAATTTCATATTGGAGGGAAAATGCCATGATTATTATTGGTGAGAAGCTGAATGGATCCATTCCGTCAGTTGCAAAAGCTATCGCTGAGAAGGATGCGGACCTGATCAGAGAAAGAGCCAGAATGCAGGCAGAAGCGGGAGCCACATTTCTGGATGTATGTGCGTCAGTAGAAGAGGACGTAGAAGTAGAAACTTTGAAATGGATGATTGACCTTGTACAGGAAGTGACAGACACACCGATCTGTGTGGACAGTCCAAGTGCAAAATCCTGTGTCGCAGCCATTCCATTTTGCAAAAGACCGGGACTTATTAACTCTGTTTCCCTTGAGGGAGACAAAATCGACACCATTTTTCCAGTGATCGCAGATACAGACTGGGAGTGTGTAGCCCTTCTCTGCGACAACGATGGAATTCCGGATTCCGTAGAGCGCCGTATGAAAATCTTCTTCGGAATTATGGAAAAAGCAAAACAGTACGGCATTGCACCAAGCCGTTTACATATTGACCCACTGGTTGTCACACTGGGAACAGATCAGACTGCACTGACTGTATTTGCAGACTGCTGCAGAAGAATCAAATATGAATATCCGGAGATTCATATCACCAGTGGACTTTCCAACATTTCTTTTGGACTTCCAGTAAGAAAAAATATTAACCAGGCATTTATGGTACTTGCCATGAATGCTGGTATGGACAGTGCTATCGTAGATCCTACCAACAAGAATATGATCGGTATGATCTATGCCACAAATGCACTGTTGGAGCGTGATGAATACTGCCTGGAGTATATTGGGAAATTTGGAAACAAAGCTGCAGAAGAAGCAGCACAGCCGGCTCCTGCATCTCCACTTGATGAGAAAATGCAGAAGGTTTTCAAATTAACACAGGATGGAAAAAATAAAGAAATTGGACAGGCTGTCCAGGAAGCACTTGATGCAGGCTGTGACCCTACTGCAATCCTCAATGACGCCATGATCGGTGCTATGGCAGTAGTTGGTGATAACTTTAAGAAAGAGATTATTTTCGTGCCGCAGATGCTGGCAGCAGCCAGAGCTATGAAGGCAGGCGTTGAAGTGCTGAAACCGTATCTTGCAACCGGAGAAGCCGGAAGTGCAGGAACCATCATTCTTGGAACCGTTGCCGGAGACCTTCATGATATTGGTAAGAACCTGGTAGGAATGATGTTCGAGAGTGCTGGATTCGAGGTAATTGACCTTGGTGTTGATGTACCGATCCAGACATTTATTGATACCGTAAACGCGCATAAGGAGGCGAGCATCGTTGCTCTTTCCGCCCTTCTTACCACCACAATGCCATCTCTTCGTGACACTGTAGCAGCTCTTCTGGAACAGCCATTTAGAAGCCGCATTAAGATCATGGTTGGCGGAGCACCGATCAGCCAGGAATTTGCAGATGAGATCGGAGCAGACGCTTATACAGAGGATGCAGCTTCTGCAGCAGAGCAGGCGAAGAAATATGCAGAATCCGGATTCTGTGCAAAAGCAGCAGCCGGAGAATTTGACGGGCCTGCCTCAGAAGGTACGATGGGAAAAGCGTCTGCAAGTGCAGATTCCGTAGTTGGCAGCAGTGCAGCGGAAACGATAAATCCAGCAGTTGAAAAAACTGCTCAGGATAAGGATTCAGACAAAGCTTCCAGTAGCGCGGCAGTGCTTCCGGAGGATGATTCTTATGAAACATCTGAGACAAACGGTACCTGGGTTCGACGCCCTCTTCAGGAAGCACCTCATTTTGTAAAAGAAAAAGTAGACTTAAGCAAGATCCAGCTTCCGAAGCCAGGCGAAGGCTACAAGGTAAACATGGAAGTTGCCAAAGAGAAATTCCGCAATTACTGGGCACATAAGAATACAGGAAGACCGCTTATGTGTGTAATCGCAAGAAGACCTGAGGTAGAGCAGTATTCTGATGGAACTCCTGTAGAGGGCGGTTATCTGGATCAGATCTGCCAGGGTAAATACTACAATATGCCAGAAGAACTGAAATGGAAAGACATGGAGGACAAATACCAGAATCCTCAGAGAATCGTTGACCGCTATCGTTACTTCTGCGAGACACATGCGTTCCTTGGAGAGAGCTTCCCGAACCTGAACATTGACTTTGGACCTGGTTCCCTTGCTTCCTACCTTGGATCTGAAATCGGATTCAAAGAAGACACGGTATGGTTCAACAAGTGTCTGGATAGCTGGGAGGGCGTTCCGAAGCTGACCTTTGATCCGGAAAACAAATGGTTCAAGAAACACATTCAGCTTGCAAAGGACTGCCAGGCACTTGCAGGAGACGATTTCTATGTAGATATGCCTGACCTTATGGAAAATATCGACGTTCTTGCTTCCCTTAGAGGAGCACAGGATATTCTCTTTGATCTTCTGGACGAGCCGGAAATGATCGGAGAGAGAATCCAGGAAGTAACAGATATTTATTATGAATACTACGACCGATTCTATGACATTATCAAAGATGAGGAAGGCGGAAATGCATACACGGTATTCCAGATCTGGGGACCAGGCAGAACAGTCAAACTCCAGTGTGACTTCTCTGCAATGATGTCACCGGAAGATTTCCGTAAATATATCCAGCCGTCCTTACGTACTCAGTCTGAGAATGTAGACCATGTACTGTACCATTTGGACGGACCGGCAGCCATCAAGCATATGGATGCCCTTATGGAAATCGATGGAATCGATGCTCTTCAATGGACCAGCGGTGATGCCGGCCCGGACGGAACCCTTCCGGATTGGGATGTAATCTATGACAAAGCCATTGCAGCAGGAAAATCTATCTGGGTAAAGGTTTACTCCGGAGAATTCGAAGACTGGATCCGCAACGTAGACCGTATCGTAAATAAATACGGTTCCCACAGCCTTTTCCTTCTTTTCCCTGAAATGTCCATGGAGCAGGCTGCATACCTTCTTGACTATGCAGACCGCAACTGGAGTGATGTAAAAGGAACCTTTGTAGAGTCACTGGGACGCTGAAAATAGCTATTCTTCATTGATGAAACACATATTCTAATTAAGTTTATTTTGTTAACCCCATAATAAAATAAAATACGATCCGCCGACAGAGAATTCTGTTCGGCGGATCGTGCTGTTTCCCCGGTGTAAAGCTCATATATGGAAAAACAAATTGTAATTTCACTAAAGTGTGCTAATATAGAAATATAGGTTCGAAACAGAACGAATCCTGCACCCCCATTCAGGAGGAATTTGTATTTACAGGAGGCACAACATGAGACTGGAGCGCGACAACATTCCTCTTGATAAAAATTTTCCTTTTCAGATATCAGAAGTGGAATTAAATCCGGACAACAGTCATCCGGGAACCTGGCACTGGCACAGTTATTTTGAGATCACCTGGGTTCTGGAAGGAAAGGGAAATTATTTTGTAAATGGACAGGAATATACCATGGAGAAAGATGACATTATTATTTTTAACAATGTAGAACCCCATGGATGGAAGCTTCTGGGCGGTAATATGAAGCTTCTTGTCATGATTTTTTCCCCGGAATTTGTGGCGGAAAAGATCAGTGTGTTTGATATGGATTATCTGAAGCCATTTGTGGAACGGGGAACAAACTTCAAGAACCGGGTAGGCCGCGAGGAAACTGTAAATGCAGAAATCCGCACAAGCATCCGGGAAATTTATCAGGAGTGGAATGAACGCCGGGAAGGTTATCCGCTGATGATCAAGGCAAATGTTCTTCGCATTCTTACTATGTTGATCCGAGCATACCAGGATGAGACCAAGTCTGGTGAAATGCTCAGGGAAAAGAAGAACGCCATGAAGCGTCTGGAGCAGGCATTTGCGTATATAAATGCCCACTATTGTGAAAAAATAACGCTGGAGGAAGTGGCTTCCTCTGCATACATGAGTTCCAATTATTTTTCCTCCTATTTCCGCAAGGTGACCAATATCAGTTTCAGCGATTATGTGACCCGTCTGCGTGTAAACCGGGCGCGGGAGCTGCTGCGAGAGGATGGAGCGAATGTAACGGAAATTGCAATGGAATGCGGGTTCAATAATATTTCCAATTTTTACAGATTATATAAAAAGCATATGGGAAAAACTCCTGGAGATGACAAGAGTAAAAATAATTAAAATTCAGGAGCAGATATGACATAGACCTTTTGAAAGCTGGCATGTTAGGATGAAAGTAGGAAATTTTGTCCTGATGTGACAGCTTTTTTGCTGCGGAAAAGAAAGCTGCGCATTGGATAGCGGGAAATATGAGATTAGAAAGACGGAGGGAATGGAATATGATCAAAACAGAAAGATATGTACAGACAGAAGCAGCAGAGATGATTTATCGGCTGGCTCCGGTTACAGAGGAAATTATCCGCTGTGTGATTTCAAAGGAAGAAATTTCAGAGGAAAAGGAATCTCTTATTATTGAGAAAAAGGAATATCCGGCAGTTGATTTTGAAGCAGAGGAGAAAGATGG
>CAVJRB010000256.1:0-2547 GCA_963651655.1 bacterium
CATTGTACCAAGCCGCTAGCGCGGCGGCTAGCCCTAAGTACATGAAAATACTACCTTTTTCTTGAAATTTTCTTGTTTCAAAAATAAAAATAGCAGTTTTTGTTTTTATGTTGTATTGTTGAATTACCCCTAACTCACAATCACATAACTACATCAACTGCTATGCTTATGTTACCATGGTTTTTTAAACTCAACAACCACATATTTCTATTTTATGGATTTTTTTCTCGTCCTCCTCCCGCTGATGGAACCATTCGTATTTTTCCAATATATCATTCGATTTCAGGAGGTTCCATTATGGACGATTATTTAAAACAATACCGGGAGATGATCTCCCTCCGCGGCCTTACAGACCATACACTCACTGCTTATTCTACTTATATCTCTGTTTACCTGAGATATCTTTCTGATGTTCTGGGCAGATCCCCGGAAGACGTTTCCTGGGCTGAACTCCGGGATTTTATCCGCTGGATCCAGAAGGAAAGACATCTTTCTGACCGTACCATCAACCACTGTATTTCCCAGCTGCGCTTTTTTACCCTTTATGTTCTGCGCAAACCATGGGATCCTTACCAGCTCCCATTCCGAAAATTCGATACCTATCTGCCCTTTATTCCAACCAGGCAGGAAATGCAGACCTTCCTTTCTACTATTACTGATCCCAAATTTAAAGCCCTGCTCTGCCTGATGTTTTCCTCCGGTCTGCGCATTGGGGAAGTCCGGCATTTAAAGTGTTCCGACATCGAACATTCCAAGGGCAGGATTCTCATCCGTTCCTCTAAGAACCGTTCTTCCAGATATGCCCAGCTCTCTGAGAACGCCTGGCGGCTTATCCTCCAGTACTGGTATTCCCTGCCTGTACAAAAACGCCCGCATGACTTCCTTTTTCCCCAGAAAAGAAACACGTCCAGACCGATCGACCACCAGCGTGTCCCGGACTATATCCGTTTCCATGAGGATGAACTTGGATGGGAACACCGCTTTACCTGCCACACTTTCCGGCATGCCTTTGCCACTTACCACTATGAGGATGGTACGGACCTGCTCATCCTAAAAGAACTCATGGGACACAAAAGCTTATCCTCCACCCTTATCTATGTCCATCTTTCGGCAAAGACCCTTTCGGCAGCTCCCAGTCCTTTTGAAAAGATGGGAGGGATGCTGGATGAGTAACCTGAAGATCAGAAGTATCTGGGAAAACTCCTATCAGGATTTCCTGGGCCAGGGATCCCGCCCCTCTTTTGTACAGCAGAAAGCTTCCAGGGCCATCCGTTCCTGCAAGTCCGGGACACTGGGGATCAACATTTCCCAGTGTCCTGACTGCGGGCACCTTGAATTCCACTACAATTCCTGCCGGAACCGTAACTGCCCGAACTGTCAGGCGGTAAACAAGGAGATCTGGGTGGATAAACGCCGGGCAGAAGTCATTGGCTCTCCCTATTTCCATGTGGTCTTTACTCTTCCACATGAGCTGAATCCCCTGCTCTACTGTAACCAGCAGCTTCTCTATACACTCCTGCACAGATGCTGCGCCCAGACACTTTTAGAGCTTTCCGCTGATAAAAAGTGGCTCGGTGCAACACCCGGGATCATCCAGGTACTGCATACCTGGAACCAGGAACTGGATTACCATGTACATATGCACTGCATTGTTTCCGGCGGCGGCCTTACACCGGATCACAGGATCCGAAAATCGAAAAAAAAGTTTTTTATCCCGGCCGGAGTCCTCAGGGATAAATTTAAAGGAAAATATCTTGCCGGACTGGATTCTCTTTATAAAGAACAGCAGCTTGTGTTTTCCCCCTCTTGCGAAAAACTCTGTAATTCCTATGAGTGGTCGGAATTCCGTGATAACCTGTATCATAAGGAATGGTGTCCATACATCAAAGAAACTTTTAATGGTTTCGGCAACGCAATTGAGTATCTTGGCAGATACACCCATAAGGTCGCCATCTCAAACAGCCGCATCCTGTCGGTTGAGGATGGGAAAGTAACATTTTCAGCCCGCAGTAAAACTCCCGGAGGGCCACGTAGAAATATCATCCTGGATAATACGGAATTCATCCGCAGGTATCTGATGCATGTGCTTCCTGCCGGGTTCCAAAAGATCCGTTACTACGGCTTCCTGAATAACCGGTACAAAAGTAAAAACCTGAAGCTGATCTTTACCCTGCAGGGACACCAGCGCTTCCGCGCCAGATATACGGGTATGTCCATAGCAGAACTGCTGAAAGCAGTCTGGAAAGTGGATATCTGCATCTGCCCGGAATGCGGATGCCACCGTATGCAACATGTAGGAAGGACTTATGGTACCTCCTGACAGATATCTGTTTTTACTGGATATTCCATTAAAAAGCCTCCGGAAGAAGGCTTTAAAAGTATGCCTTCTTTTCGAAAATGGCTCCCAAAATATCATGATCATCATTAGGAACACATGTGCATCAGTTTCCGCTTACAACAATTTCACCAAATGGAAAAAATACTTTTCCCATATACCTCCCGGCTAACCGTCCGCGGCTTGGTACAATTGGAAAGAATCACATTCAG
>CAVJRB010000257.1:0-2978 GCA_963651655.1 bacterium
GAAGAAGATTGAGGAAAATCCTGGACTTGCAATCTACAACCTGGGAACCGGAAAAGGCTATAGTGTTCTTGACATTGTGAAGAATTTTGAAGCTGCAACTGGTGTGAAAATTCCATATGTGATCAAACCTCGCCGCGCAGGTGACATTGCAACTTGTTATTGTGATGCATCTAAGGCAGAAAAGGAACTGGGCTGGAAAGCAGAAAACAGTATCCGTGAGATGTGTGAGGATTCCTGGAGATGGCAATCCAATAACCCTCAGGGATACGAAAAATAGAATGTATATTTAATATAGGAGAGTTGTGGAATGCAGCTCTCTTATTTTTGTGGAAACAATTGTCCGCAATGCTATAAATGAATACATTTTTTCATTCCGAAATGTTCTGTTTTTTGAAATTCTATAATTTTGTGCATGTTTTGTGAAATGTAGTTTATGTAATTTTGGGAAAGATAAAGATATAATCATATTCGGATTAGAGCGTGTTTGAAAAATCATTCCTGCAATCTGCACGCCCCACTTTGCGGTATATTTCACCCGAATTCGGTTGTCGTAGCCCGCTACGACGCCCTCATCCGGGCAAAATCTCCCACAAATTGTGGCGCACATCTTGCAGAAAGCCTTTTTCAAACACGCTCTAAGGAAGTACGAAAATAAACCTGAATGAAACAGGAGAAAGAGAAGGAAAACATGGAAGAAAAAAGATATTTGAAATGGTACAACAAAGTCGGATACGGTTCCGGAGATGTGGCAGGAAATGTGGTATATGCATTCCTTTCCACCTTTGTAATGCTTTATCTGACTAATACCGTTGGATTAAACCCTGGTATTGTAGGAACCTTGATTGCAGTATCAAAGCTGTTTGATGGAGTGACCGATATTTTCTTCGGCTCTATGATTGATAAGACAAAAACAAAAATGGGAAAAGCAAAACCCTGGATGCTTTATGGTTATATTGGCTGTGCGGTTACCCTGATCGGTGTATTTGCAATCCCGGAAAGCCTGGGACAGACAGCGCAGTATGCATGGTTCTTCATTGCATATTCCCTGTTAAATGCAGTGTTCTATACAGCAAATAACATTGCATATTCAGCACTTACAGCACTGATCACCAAGAACAGCAAAGAACGTGTGGAAATGGGATCTTACCGTTTTATCTTTGCATTTTCTACCAGTCTTTTGATCCAGTCCGTTACCATTAAGTTTGTTGAGATCATGGGAGGCGGAGCAGCAGGATGGAGAACGGTAGCAATTATTTACGCCATCATTGGTCTTATTGTAAATACAATCTCAGCATTATCTGTAAAGGAGCTTCCAGAAGAAGTCTTAAACGAAGATGCTTCCAGCGCTGTAGATGAAAAATACAGCCTCATTGAAGCGGCAAAACTGTTATTTTCTAACAGATTTTATATCATGATTTGTGTAACCTATATTCTGCAGCAGATTTATTCCGCAATGCTCAGCATGGGTATTTATTACATGATGTATGTCCTGAAAAATGAGAACCTGTTCCCGGTATTTTCCTGGGCTATCAATATCCCGTTAATCATTGCGCTGGTTATCACACCATCTTTAGTAGCAAAATGGAAAGGTTTGTATAAACTGAACCTGGTGGGATATACCATTGGAACTATCGGACGTGCCCTTGTAGTAGTGGCTGCTTATATGGGAAGTGTACCGCTTATGATTGCATTTACCGCTGTAGCTGCATTTGGTATGGGACCGTGGCAGGGAGATATGAATGCGGTAATCGCCAATTGCTCTGAGTATACTTACCTGACAAAGCACAAACGTGTAGATGGAACCATGTATTCCTGTACTTCTCTTGGAGTGAAACTTGGAGGAGGACTTGGAACTGCCATTACAGGATGGCTTCTGGAATTCAGCCATTTTGACAGTTCACTTGCTGTGCAGCCAGATTCCTGCCTTAGCATGCTTCACACCATGTATCTGTGGATTCCGGTTGTGATCTGTGTAATTATTACCTTTATCATGTCACGTATGAATGTAGAAAAGGCAAATGAGGAATTAAAAAACAGCAAAATGTTGGAAACAAAATAAGTATTAATAGCAATGGGATGTAACAATAAAAGGTCTGGAGGATGATTATGAACTATAGCGACTTAAAAGAAGACAAAAGATTAATCGAAGCAGTGCCAACCGCAAGACAGATTGCATATGAAAGCATGGAATTTTTCTGTTTCATTCATTTTACAGTAAATACCTTTACTGGAAGGGAATGGGGAGATGGAACAGAGCCGGAATCCATTTTTAATCCTACGGAGCTGGATGCAAGACAGTGGGCGAAAACAGCAGCAGAGGGCGGTATGAAGGGACTGATCCTCACCTGCAAACATCACGATGGATTCTGCCTGTGGCCATCAAAGTACACGGAACACAGCATCAAAAATTCTCCATATAAAAATGGAAAGGGTGATATTGTAAGAGAAACAATGGAAGCCTGCAAGGAATATGGTCTGAAGTTTGGCGTGTATCTTTCTCCATGGGACAGAAATAATGAATCCTATGGAAAGGGAAAAGAGTATGATGATTATTATGTGAATCAGCTCACGGAACTTCTGACAGAGTACGGGGATATTTTTGTGGTATGGCTGGACGGTGCCTGCGGAGAAGGGGCAAATGGAAAAGTGCAGAAATATGACTGGCAAAGATACTACCAAGTGGTTCGAAAACTGCAACCAAATGCCGTAATCTCTATTTCCGGTCCGGACATCCGCTGGTGTGGAAATGAAGCTGGTGAGGTTCGACCAAGTGAATGGAGCGTGGTAGCAGCGGATATGAAGGATCCGGCGCTGACCGCAGAGTTAAGCCAGCAGGAAGATAATGAGGAGTTCCGTGAAAGACCATTAGACGAGACACAGTCTGATCTGGGAAGCAGGGAGCGCCTTGCAAGGGAAGAGAGATTAGCCTGGTATCCGGCCGAGACCGATGTCTCCATCAGACCGGGCTGGTTCTACCA
>CAVJRB010000258.1:0-2930 GCA_963651655.1 bacterium
CCCTTATATATTTCCATGTTTTTTCTCCCCTTAGCGAAAAGCAAAGGCAGACTCAAAAAGCCTGCCTCTACAAACTGTTGCTTTTGTATCAATTATACAACGCAACTCTCTCTAATGCAATTTTGATTTTCCTTAATCACAAGCCGCCTTAAACTCTGTCCAGTTCTTATTATACTGCTCCTCAGCCTCGGCGCTTACGTTCTGGATGATCTCACCCTTTGTTACGCTGTCCGGTACTACCAGGTTCTCATCTACCAGCTCATCAGCAGCCTTGTTTGTGCTGTAGTAGCCGATGTAGTTGGTGCACTGTGCTGCGATCTCAGGTCTTAAGATGTAATCTACAAACTGATAAGCAGCGTCTGCGTTTGGAGCATCGCTTGGAATAAACATGCCCATTACGCCAAATCCAAGTCCCTCTTCCGGATAAACTACTTTCAGGTCCGGATTTTCAGCAAGGGCTGCAGTTACCTGGGAGGTGTAAAGGAATGCCACAGATGCCTCTCCGTTCAGCAGTGCGTTCTGGGTATTGTCATCCTGGATCATGCGCACATTTGGTGCCAGCTCTACCAGCTTGTCGCCAGCTTCCTTGATCACATCCACGTCTTCCTCATTCATGCTTTTTCCCATGGTGAGAAGTGTGATTCCGTTGATAACGCGGTAGTTGCCGATCAGAGCCACGCTGTCCTCAAGAGACGGATCCCACAGATCTGCATAGCCTTTAATGTCAATGTCTACTTCATCCGGATCATAAACGATCAGCGGAATTCCAGCGCCATATGGTACGGTGTATTCATCATTTTCATCATAGAACTGTCCCTGGTAAAGAGGATTGATATTGTCCCAGTTGGAAAGCTTCTCTTTGTCAAGCTTGGTGGCAAGACCTTCCTGTACAATCTTCTCAAGGATATAGTCATCTGCGATTACCACATCATAATCTCCGCCCTTTGCCATGGAAACCTTCTCAAGCATGGTCTCGTCTGTGTCAAAGTTGGAGTATACGATCTTGCATCCGGTCTCCTCCTCAAAGCCGTCCAGAACCTCCTGCGGGAACATGCCCTCCCAGGTATAGAGGACCAGCTCGGAATCAGCTGCATATACAGGTGCCACACTGCCGCATACTGCTGCGGC
Source organism: bacterium (assembly GCA_963651655.1). Taxonomy (GTDB): domain Bacteria; phylum Bacillota; class Clostridia; order Lachnospirales; family Lachnospiraceae; genus Blautia_A. The sequence continues at coordinate 1,129 of CAVJRB010000258.1, forward strand.
TGCCAGAATCACTGCAAGTAACTTTTTCTTCATAATAATCGTTCTCCCTTCTGTCCTGCGAAATCACATCCGGACCTTCGCCAGTTATGATTTCGCCTTTATTGTGCTGATGTATATTTACTCCGCCTTGATCTTCGTCCACAGCTCCGCATATTTCTGCTTGATCTTCGGCTCCTGATAACGGAAGATCTCGCTGTTGGGATTGGAGATGTCCGGAATGTAAGAAGAAACTCCCTCATACTCTCCGGTGATCATAGTTTCGTAAACACTCTCTACAGGAGAAGTATACCCTACTTCTTCCGTATTGGAAAGAGCAGATTCTTCTTCCAGCATAAAATTAATAAACTGATGAGCCAGCTCTACCTCGCTGCAGTCTCTGGTAATTACCATTGCATCATACCAGTTATTGGTTCCCTGCTCCGGAGTGAAATAATCCATGTTTGGATTTTCACTGATAATATAGGAAGCATCTCCGGAATACACAACTGCCATGGCCTTGTTTCCGGAAATCATATTATCGATCACATCATCGCCTGCATAAATTGGATCCATGGTATTTCTCTGGTCGACCAGCCACTGATAAGCCTCCTGGATTTCATTCTCATCTGTGGTGTTCATGGAATATCCAAGAGCCTTCAGTGCTATCATAAAGGAATCTCGCTCAGAATCATACATGTAAATATTTCCTTTATACTTGGTATTGCAAAGAAGGTCCCAGCCTTCCTGAAGGTCTGCCGGGTCAACAACCGTTGTGTCGTAGAGGATTCCAACAGTTCCCCAGAAATACGGACAGGAATAGCGGTTGCCCGGATCATAGCTCTTATTCAGTACCTCATCCATCAGATTGGATTTATTTGGAATCAGATCCCAGTCAATATACTGAAGGTAATCCTCCTTGATCAGACGCTCGATCATGTAGTCGGACGGTACCAGCACATCATAGGACTCGCCGCCGGAAAGCTTGGTGTACATCATCTCATTGGATTCAAAGGTTTCATAAACCACAGTACAATTATATTCTTCCTCGAACTGTGTAAGAAGAGCCTGGTCAATATATTCTCCTGCATTATATACCTTCAGCACATGATTTTCCGTTGCAGCACCGCCGCATTTCATAAGTCCGAAGCCAAGGGCCAGAACCAGAAGAAGGGCGATCACACGCTGGATCTTTTTCGCATGCTTGCTTGCATGTTTTTCCAGAATCTTTGGCAGTACGTTTGCAAAAACCATTACCAGCACAATGACCAGAATTACAATGGTGGACAAAGCGTTGATGGTAGGGTTGATTCGCTTAGTCATGTTGTAAACCACAATAGAAATATTTTTCACGCCATTTCCAGATACAAAATAGGAAATGACGAAATCGTCAAAGGACATGGTAAATGCCAGCAGCGCTCCTGCAAAAATACCGTCCTTGATCATTGGCACGATTACCTTGGTCAGCGCCTGGAACGGAGTGGCTCCAAGGTCCATGGCTGCATTTGCCATGTTCGGGTCAAGGCTTCTTACCTTGGGATAAACACTGGTAATTACATAGGGCGTACAAAAGGAAATGTGCGCCAGCAGCATGGTAAAGTATCCTTTCCGAAAGCCCAGTGAGGAAAACAGCAGCATCAGTCCGATGGCCGTTACAATATCCGGGTTCAGAATCGGCAGGTTATTAATGCTTAAAAGTGTTTCCTTTAACACCTTTCTGGATTTGGAAAGGCCGATGGCTGTGATGGTTCCAAGCACGGTGGAGATCACAGTTGCCAGGATGGCAATGGTCACAGACACATAAACTGCTTTGCTGACTTCTGTGT
>CAVJRB010000259.1:0-704 GCA_963651655.1 bacterium
CTTTTGTAATTTTTGGAACAGTTTTTTAACATTTTGCAATATTTCCCTGTGTGTTTTCCCGGTTTTACTCCCCAAATACCTGCCTGTGCAGCATTTTTCCGGTTGGAGTGGCGGCAAGGCCGCCTTCGGCAGTTTCCTTCAGGGCGGCAGGCATTACATCTCCCACCTTTTTCATAGACCAAATGACTTCGTCTGCAGGAATGGCACTTCGGATTCCTGCAAGGGCAAGCTCAGCTGCTACGAAAGCACCAGCCACGCCAGAGGCGTTTCGTTTGATGCAGGGAATTTCCACAAGACCTGCTACCGGGTCGCATACAAGACCCAGAATATTTTTCAACGCTGTGGCAATTGCGGAGCCTATCATATCCGGGTCACCGCCAGCCAGTTCCACGATTGCAGCTGCAGCCATAGCGGACGCAGAGCCGCACTCTGCCTGGCATCCGCCCTGGGCTCCTGCAAGGGAAGCATTATTGGCGATTACCATGCCCACTGCGGATGCAGTAAAAAGGGACATGACGCATTCCCGTTCTGTAAGCTTGTACTGCTCCTGCATGGTCAGCACTGCTGCCGGCACGATTCCGCAGCTTCCGGCTGTAGGCGCCGCCACGATTCTTCCCATGGAGGCATTTAATTCCGATACTGCAAGGGCACGGTAGAGAGCACCGCCAAGAAGAGGACCGGTCAGATTTTTCCCCTGTTCTACG
>CAVJRB010000259.1:794-4132 GCA_963651655.1 bacterium
GTTCTACGGCAGTGCGCATGCGGTAGGCATCGCCGCCGGTAAGTCCGCTGGTACTTTTTAGATCCGGGGCGCTTCCTGGCTGAATGCAGGATGCCATAACCCGGTAATTTTCCAGCATTTTTTCATATATTTCCTGCTCTGGCAGTTCCATCTGCTCTGCCTGCTGAGTAAGGACTAACTGGGACAGGCGGCAGTTGTTTTCTTTGGCTGCATTTAGCAGTGCTTCTATTGAATGGTAGTTTAATTCCACGATGAGGGTCTCCTTTTCATACGATTCCGCTTAAACGCGCTCAAGCAGGGTACTGGAATAAATATTTTCCAATTGGTTGATCTTCTCGTTTAAGTCCGGGCCTAAGCAGCTGTCGCTCTCGATGGTCATGACTGCCAGACCTCCCTTGGCTTCCCGCGCCAGATGGAAGCTGCAGATATTGGCACCATATTCCGCCATGATCTCGGTCACAGCCGCAATGGTTCCAGGCGCATCTTTATGAAGAACGATCAGCGCCGGATTCTGTCCGGTAAGGGAAACCTCCATTCCATTCACTCGGGTGATCAGAATATTGCCTCCGCCGATACTGCTGCCCCGCAAAGACACCTTTTCCCCGTCTTCGGCTGTCAGGGTGATCTCCGCCGTATTGGGGTGGGCATCTTCCAGTTCTCCGGTTTCAATCTGAATTTCCAGACCTTCCCGCTTCGCTACATCCAGGGAAAAACGAATGCGCTCGTCATCGGTCTGCATCCCCAGGATTCCAGCCACCAGTGCCTTATCCGTTCCGTGGCCTTTATAGGTTTTCGCAAAGGAGCCGTGTAAAAAGATATGCGCCTTCACCGGAGTTTTCCCAAGCAGTGCCCGTGTCACCAGCCCGATTCTCGCCGCTCCCGCAGTATGGGAACTGGACGGCCCGATCATAACAGGACCTAAAATATCAAATACGTTCATAATATATCCTTTTCTGTTGTTTTTTATAAAACCTGATATTTATGATTATAAATGAAATCATACTCCGGGACAAGGCATGATTTTCTGGTAATTGCTTCTCTTATTTGTGATGTATTCTTACATTTCAACCGGGTGGTCGTTGTATTTCTCGAATTCTTTTTCCATTTGTTCCAGGGTGTTGGAATAGCGAAGGAGTTCAGCTACCCGTTCTTCTTTGTTGGTGTATTGTTTTTTGTAGGAGACGCGGTGTTCCATGGCGGCCCAGAAGTCCATGGAAATGGTGCGCAGCTGGATTTCTACCGGGTAATACTCGTTGGCGTCCAGACAGCAGACGTTTACGCCAAGGATCACATGGTGGCTGCGGTAGCCGTTTGGCTTGGGATTGTCGATATAGTTGCTCTCGCGGATAAAAATAAGATCCGGCTGTTTTTTCAGCATGGCTACAAGATTGTTTACATCCCCCACGAAATAGCAGATGATCCGCACACCTGCAATGTCCTGCAGCTGGTCTTTTGCATTTTCCACCGTTGGCTCAAAGCCGCGAAGTTTTAGTTTTTCTTCGATGCTGTCTTTTTTCTTGATGCGGTACTGTATGTTGTGAATTGGCTTCCCCGTTGTAGTTTTATATATAGAATGATTCAACACCTCCAGCCGGGTAAGGAGCAGCTTCATCGCGTCCTCATAAGGCTGGATTAACCCATAATACTCTTTGTCTGTCATAATACCCTCCTGGAGCGTGCCCTCAAAAGCATTCCCGCAACCTGCACGCCCCATTTTGCAGAAAGCCTTTTTCAAACACGCTCTGGCACAGTCTTCTCTCCGTGCCGTTTCTTACATGCTACAACATAATTGTGACCATTTAGTGAGGGAAATATAAAGATAACCTAAAGGGTTGCTTCACAAAAAAATTCGGCAGGATTCCCGTAGCGCTACAGGAATCCCGCCGGACTCTAGTTTGTAATCAACAAATATTTCAGATCAAATTCGCAGCCCCGATCACCGCGGTTTTGCTGTCATCGGCGGTGGTGATGGGGATGGGGAGGTAGACGGCGAGGGCATCAGCCGCCTCCTTTCCCTTCTCTTCCCAGCCAGACGGCAGAGCAAGTCCGGCTCCAGTACACTGGTCAAGGCCGATCTTCTCTTTTTCAAGAAGAGCATTCACAGCTTTTCCTGCAGCCTTCGCCAGTTCCTCCGTAGTATTGCTGCCGCCAGCTGCCGCAACATCAGCAGCAAGCAGCTTGTTATTCTCATCAACAAGACCGATCATGGTTCCATTCTCCGTCACATTGATCCCGATTCTCACCATTCCCGCATTCTCACGGATAGAAGTGATCAGCGCATCGCAGCATCCCTCAATCTTGTAATCCCCGGTACCAGCCGGAAGGAACAAACTGTCTCCCTTCTTATAAGAAAGTGTCTCTCCATCTGCGGTAATGGTTCCCTCTCCGTCCAGCATAAGAATGCTGATGAAAGTCTCCTCTGTAACCGTTCCCTCCATCATCTTCATCATCTTTCCGTCAAGGTTCAGCTTATCCACTGTGAAATAATCACAGTCTGCAATATGCGGATAACAGCTTCCGCTCTTCACGATAGGCACACGGTTGGTAACCGCAAGTGCTTTCTCAATATGAAGGTCACGCTTTTTGCCATCCTTGCCAACACGGCCGTAATCGTATACACGGTAGGTCACGTTAGAATTCTGCTGGATCTCCGCGATCAGAATATCATGTCCGATTGCATGAATGGTTCCGGACTGAATGAAAAGCACATCCCCTTTATGAACCGGAACTGCATTCAGCACCTCCAGCAGAGTGTCCTCCTCAATCCTTTTCGCAAATTCCTCTTTGCTGATCTCTCTCTTGAATCCATAGTACAAAAAGGCGCCTTCCTTGGCATCCATAATGTACCACATCTCCGTCTTACCGTACTGTCCCTCGTTTTTCAGGGCGTAGCGGTTGTCCGGGTGAACCTGGATAGACAGGTTCTGTTTGGCATCAATAAACTTGATCAGAATAGGAAAATCACGGAATCTTCTGCAGTGGGTTCCCATTACCTGGCGTCCCTCTGCTTCAATATATTCCTCCAAAGTCTTTCCGGCATAAGGCCCATTCACGATTGTGGAAGGTCCGTCCGGGTGGCAGGAAAGCTCCCAGGACTCTGCCAGAACATCTCCGTCATACTCAATTCCATACTCCTCTGCAAGGCGATGTCCGCCCCAGAGATAATCCTTACACGCCGGTTTTAATTTTAACACACTCATTTTTTCACTCCTGTATCGACACAATGCACACAGCCAGGAAACTGCCAGCGCCTTATTTCTCAGCAGCCCCGCTCTCCTCAGAGCCAGAGCGTGTTTGAAAAAGGCTTTCTGCAAGATGTGCGTCACAATTTGTGGGAG
>CAVJRB010000260.1:0-10781 GCA_963651655.1 bacterium
AAAACCTGTGATTATTATAATTCAATATTCTTTCAAAAAAGCATGCAAAAAGAGAATGATTAAACGAAATAAAAAAAGCCCCGCAGGGCTATATGTTTCAAATGACGAAAACATATCGCACCTGGCGGAGCTTGTTTGGGTTATCTTAGAGTGTGTTTGAAAAAGGCTTCCCGCAAAGTGGGGCGTGCAGATTGCGGGAATGATTTTGGGGGCACGCTCTAGTTCAGTCTGTAGACGTCTGCGCTTTGCAGTCCGAATGCAAGAGCTTCGGAGTGGCTACCGCAGTAGATGTCAACGTGGCCGTAAGGGGTTCCAAGATCCTCTACGGTGTATACAGTTCCGTTGATCAGAAGCTGTGTTCCGAATGGTACGCCTGCCATGGCAACGGTTCTGCCTGCTGTAGGAACAGTTCCGCTGGCGGTAAGATTGCCGGCGGTTCCGCAGCACTGTGCGCAGTTGCAGTATGCGGTCAAGGTAAAGTTGCCAAGATAGGTTCCCTGAGAGGAAGAACTGCTTCCGCTCTCGGATACACTCTCGGAATTATCTGTGCTATCTGAAGACTCTGTGTAAGAATCGTCAGAGGACTCCTCATAATCGCTGTAGGAATCATCGGATTCTGTGTAGTCACTGTCGGATTCACTGTAATCACTATAGTCGTTATCTGCCTCACTGTAATCTTCCTCAGAAGAATCAGACTGGCTGTTATCCTCTGCACTATCATAATTTTCCTCAGAAGCACTTTCTGCCTGTGCAGCAGCCGCTGCTGCCGCTTCCTCTGCCGCACGCTCCGCCTCAGCAGCCTGCATCAGACTGTAGATGCTGCTGTCTGCACTGCTGATCTGTGCGTTCAGTGCGCTGATCTCGTCCTGGCTGGCACTGATCTGATAAATGTAGGACTGGATATTGTCGTTTGTATTAGCAGTGAGTACCTGAACCTCCTGCTGCTTGGCAGATTTCTCCGCAAGAAGATCATTGATGGACTGTGCTTCCTCCTCAGCCTGCTCTTCCTGTGCCTTAATGTCAGCCTGAAGCTTCTTATATTTGTCCAGCATGTCACGGTCATACTGGGAAATCTGTGCGATATTCTCGGCACGGTTCAAAAACTGTGCCAGATCCTGAGAGGATAAAAGCAACTCCAGCATAGATGCACTGCCGTTCTCATACATGTAAACAATACGCTTCTTCATATCCTCGTACTGCTTGTCGGATGTAGCCTTGGCCTCTTCAAGCTGCGCCTGAAGGGTTTTCAGCTCGTCCTCTTTCTCTGCTGCCTGGATTCCAAGCTCGGACACGCTGTTGGTAAGCTCTGTATACTGCGCGTTCAGCTCTGCCAGATAGCTTTCAAGCTCCTGCTTCTTGCTCTCCAGGGATGCCATATTGGCCTGCTCCTGTGCCAGATCTGCCTGTGCGGCTTCCTTCTGGGCCTGTACGTCTGCAAGCTGCTCTTCTGTGGAAGATGCATATACAAAAGCGGGTGCGGATACGCTCATAATTCCTGTCAACAGTAACGCAAAAACTTTCTTAAATCTCATATATGTAAACACCTCATTATCTTTTTCGTAGGTTTAGTATAACACATTTTGTAATTATTGCAACACTTTATTTAAAATTTGTAATAATTATGTAATATTTTAAAATTTCCCCAAGTGCTATAAGCGCATTTACGGCAAAAAAATCCCCGCATCTCCTGGATTTCTCCCAGAAATGCGGGGTGTAAAAACCTCTTGTATTATACCGCTGCTTCCTCAGCAGCAGCTTCCTGATACTTTTCGAGAATGATCGTCTGGATCTTGTCACGAGTGGAAGAATTGATGGGATGTGCAATATCCCGGTATTCTCCATCGGTTGCTTTGCGGCTTGGCATTGCGATGAAAAGACCCTTCTCGCCCTCGATCACCTTGATGTCATGTACTACAAATTCTTCATCAATAGTGATGGAAACTACGGCTTTCATCTTTCCCTCCTTCGCAACCTTTCTCACCCGTACGTCTGTAATGTTCATTTTTGCTGCCCCTTTCCTCTCAACCGCTTCTGCTGCAGTTGAAGTCTTTTTTATTATAAGGTATATCTTTCGTTTTTCTCTACGACGATCTTCACTTCTCCTTCGCCGCTGTAATAAGAGTTGGCACGGATGGTATCCCTGCTCTCTACGATACAATTCTCGATATGTGTATTATCCCCCAGATACACATCGTTCAGAATCACGGAATTCTTAATTACACAGTTGTTTCCAACAAATACATCCTTAAACAGAACGGAATTCTCAACCACTCCGTTTACAATACAGCCGCTGGAAATCAGACTGTTCTTCACCACTGCGCCAGGGTTGTATTTGGCTGGCGGAAGATCATCGATCTTGGTCTTGATTCCAGGCTCCTGCTTGAAGAAATAGTTGCGGATCTCCGGCTTCAGGAAATCCATGTTGGTCTTATAATAGGATTCCACAGTGGAAATATTGCTCCAGTAGCTGTCGATCTTGTAGCCATAGATTCTCTTCAGATTCTTGTAGCGGATCAGAATATCTTTTACAAAGTCATTACGTCCTTCCTGGGCAGCTTTCTCGATGAGCTCGATCAGCTGTCTTCTTCGGATCACATAGATACCTGTAGAAATGGTGTTGTACGGGGAAACCATAGGCTTCTCCTCAAACTCCTCAATCCTGCAGTCCTCATTCATGCGAAGAACACCGAAACGTTCTACCTCAGACGGATCCGGGCATGTAGTACACACAACGGTAATGTCCGCGCGTTTCGCAATGTGATATTCCAGAACCTTGTTGTAGTCCATCTTGTAAACGCAGTCACCGGAAGCGATCACAACATAAGGCTCATGGCTGTTTTTCAAAAAGCTTAAGTTCTGATAAATAGCATCTGCGGTTCCCTGATACCAGAAACCGTTTTCTTTGGTGATAGTAGGTGTAAATACGAAAAGACCGCCCTGCTTTCTTCCGAAATCCCACCACTTGGAGGAACTTAAATGCTCATTCAGGGAACGGGCATTGTACTGAGTCAGTACTGCAACCTTCTGGATGCGGGAGTTTGCCATATTGCTAAGGGCAAAATCTATACTTCTGTAGCTTCCGGCAATCGGCATTGCTGCAATTGCCCTCTTGTCTGATAATTCTCTCATGCGGTTGTTATTACCGCCAGCTAAAATAATACCAATCGCTCTCATGCTTTGTCACCGTCCTTTGCTGCAATTACCTGTCCGCTTTCCAGAATGCCCTCCGGATAATCCTCCGCTTTGGTCACACCGGAAACCGCCGTGTTCTTTCCAATCTTAACATTGTCCGGAATCACGGAGCCTTCTCCTATGGTCGCAATGCCAAATGCATATACAGCAGGCTTCAGCACATTTGGTGCTTCCTCGCCGCAGCCAAGAACCACGTTATTGCCGATGGTTACATCCTCTGCCACAATAGCCTTGTCCATGTCTACATTCTCGCCGATGGTTGTATTTCGCATAATAATGGAATTCTTAATTACGCTTCCTTTACCGATTACAACGTTCGGCCCGATTACAGAATTATGTATCTCGCCGTAAATTTCAGAGCCCTCGCCGATCAGACATCTGTCCAGAACAGCCTCCTCTGAAATATACTGCGGCTGGATAATATCGCCTTTGGTATAGATTTTCCAGAATTCCTCATAAAGATTGAACTCCGGAATAATGTCGATAAGCTCCATATTTGCTTCCCAGTAGGAACCAAGAGTTCCTACGTCTTTCCAGTAGCCATTATACTCGTATGCGAAAAGACGCTGTCCCTTGTCCTTGCAGTAAGGAAGGATATGCTTGCCGAAATCGCAGCTCTGCTGATCCTTCAGCGCATAAAGCGCCTCTTTCAGAACCGGCCAGCTGAAAATATAGATACCCATGGAAGCAAGATTGCTGCTTGGGTGCTCTGGTTTCTCCTCAAATTCAGTTACGCGGAAGGTCTCGTCCGTTACCATGATGCCGAAACGGCTGGCTTCCTCGATGGGCACAGGCATACAGGCAATGGTCACATCTGCCTTGTTCGCCTTATGGAAGTCGAGCATAACCTCGTAATCCATCTTATATATATGATCTCCGGAAAGGATAAGCACATAATCAGGATTGTACTGCTCCATATACGCCATATTCTGGAAAATGGCATTGGCTGTTCCTGTGTACCACTCGCTGTTTGTGCTCTTCTCGTAAGGTGGAAGTACGGTTACGCCGCCTTCATTTCTGTCCAGGTCCCACGGAACACCGATACCGATATGGGTATTCAGTCTCAGAGGCTGATACTGTGTCAGAACTCCTACTGTATCAATTCCTGAATTAATACAGTTACTTAATGGGAAATCGATGATACGGTATTTTCCTCCAAAAGCTACTGCTGGTTTGGCCACTTTTTCTGTCAGTACCCCAAGTCTGCTGCCTTGGCCGCCGGCTAAGAGCATGGCAATCATTTCTTTTTTAATCATGCTATCACCTCTTGTTGTAGTTATGATTTATCATTATACCATACTTCTCCTGTTTAGTGAACATTTATTACAATTTTTTTGGTCTTATTTTACTTTTTTTATCGTTATTGTACATGTTTTTTCGACAGCATTCGAATTTGGCTTGTTGCTTTTGGATATTTTGTACAGGAAGAAAGAAATACTTTTCATTTTTCATGGTTCGGGGTATAATAAATGAAAATAAAAACGCAGTTTTCTCATTATGGGAAGCTGTCACATTCATTTTATGAGGAGATTAATATGTATCAGATAGACTTTCATAAACCGCTTCATATTCACTTTATCGGTATTGGCGGAATCAGCATGAGCGGACTTGCTGAGATCCTTCTGGGTGAGGATTTCAAGGTATCCGGTTCTGACGCCAAGGAGAGCCCTCTTACGGATTCTCTTACGAAGAAGGGTGCACGTATTTTTTACGGACAGCGCGCTTCCAATATTACAGACGATGTAGAGCTTGTGGTTTACACTGCAGCCATCCATCCTGACAACCCGGAATACGCCTGCGCAGTGGAAAAAGGCATTCCCATGCTTACCAGAGCCCAGCTTCTTGGACAGATCATGCGCAACTACGACACACCGATCGCTGTTTCCGGAACTCATGGCAAAACTACCACTACCTCTATGATTTCCCAGATTCTTCTGGAGGCAGACGCAGATCCTACCATCAGCGTTGGCGGAATCCTTCCGTCCATCGGAGGAAATATCCGTGTAGGACAGTCTGAAACCTTTGTCACAGAGGCCTGTGAATATACCAACAGCTTTTTAAGCTTTTTCCCGAAGATCAGCATTATCCTGAACATTGATGCAGACCATCTGGACTTTTTCAAAGATATTGACGACATCCGTCATTCCTTCCGCAAATTTGCCCAGCTGCTGCCGTCTGACGGAGCCCTGATCATCAATGCGGACACACCTCGCTATGAGGAAATTATCGAAGGACTTCCCTGCAAGGTCATTACATACGGCCTGGAGCACGACGCACAGTATCAGGCTGCTGATATCACCTATGACAAATACGGCCACGCTTCCTTCACCGTTATGAAGGACGGTAAGAAAGCCGGAAGCTTCTATCTGAAGGTTCCGGGCAGCCACAATGTTTCCAATGCCCTGGCTGCGATTGCGCTGGCACAGCTTCTTCAGATCCCGGACGAAGTTACCGTGAAGGGACTTGGAAGCTTCACAGGCACAGACCGCCGTTTCCAGTACAAGGGCGAAGTAGCAGGCGTTACCATTGTAGATGATTATGCACATCATCCTACAGAGATCCAGGCTACCTTACATGCAGCCCACAATTATCCCCACAAGAAGCTGTGGTGCGTATTCCAGCCTCACACCTACACCCGTACCAAGGCGCTTCTTCCGGAATTTGCCAAAGCGCTTACTTTGGCTGACCATGTAGTTCTGGCTGATATTTATGCGGCAAGAGAGACCGATACCCTTGGAATTTCCTCCCAGGATCTTCAGGCAAAGATTCAGGAGCTGGGTACTCCATGCGAATACTTCCCTACCTTTGACGAGATCGAGACTTATCTTCTGAACAACTGCGCTCCTGGAGATCTGCTGATCACAATGGGCGCCGGAGATGTTGTGAAAATCGGGGAGCAGCTGCTTGGCAAATAAGATTTGTACGGCATTTCGCCGGTTCCGGCAAATAAAATATAAAAATGTTATCCACATCAAAAGAAGCTTGTATTTGCAAGCTTCTTTTTAGTTATCCACATTATCCACATGCTTATGCACATTTTCACATTGTATTGCATGTGGATTCTTTTGTGCATAATCCACTTAACATAATATTACGACAGAGTTCGACACGAATTGCTATTTTTCTTTATTTTTCAAGGGGTTACAGGTTTCCCATAAACATTATGTGCAACTTGATTTCCACATTATCCACATTATCCACACTGTAATCCACACACATTCAGGCGGAAAAATATTCTATTCTCTTTTAAAAAAGGTTGTGCTATAATGCAGACAACAACCGCAAGGAGAATATCACATGATCACGTTACATAGTACAGGGGCAAATGATGTCACTGTTTTATCCAATGTTTTTATCGACCGTTTTATGCCAAGAGCAGGCGGCGAATTTGTAAAAGTATATATTTATCTGCTGCGCATGCTTGGCAGCCCCCAGGAAGCCTTCGGGCTTTCCCAGATGGCAGATTCTCTGCTTTGTACAGAGGGGGATATTCTCCGTGCACTGAAATACTGGGAGAATGAGAAGCTGGTTTCTCTTATATATGAAGGAAATGCGCTGACGGGGATTACACTTCTGACACCATGGAATAAGGCGGATGAAATTTCTGTAAATGCAGAGCAGGATTTCCCTGCCCTGGAAAATCCTCTGTCAAATTTAGAGAATGCGGCTGCTGTCTCATCACAGGACACTGCATTCCCGGTCCCTGACAGACTTGGAGCTTCTTCCTCTGCACCCGCTCCTTCCAAGCCCCTTTCCGAGAGCAGGCATCTTACCCCGGACCGGGTGAAGGAGCTGAAGCAGAACGAAGATATTGTCCAGCTGCTTTACATTGCGGAGCAGTATCTGGGCAAGACCCTTACCCCTACGGAAACCCGCAAGATCCTGTTTTTCTATGATGAGCTGCATATGTCTGTGGATCTTATTGATTATCTGATCGAGTACTGTGTGGGACGGGATCACCGCAGCATCCGTTATATTGAGACCGTAGCCATGGCATGGAAGGAGGAGGGAATCACAACCGTAGAAATGGCCAAGGATTCCACCTCCCGCTACAGCAAAGAATATTTCACCGTTCTCAAAGCCATGGGAATTACCAACCGCAATCCTGCCGACACAGAGATTGCCCTGATCAACACCTGGACCAAAGAGTACGGCTTTACCATGGACCTGATCCAGGAGGCCTGTTCCCGCACGGTTCTTCAGACCGGGCAGCCCAGCTTCCCATATGCAGACAAGATCCTGCAAAGCTGGAGTAAGAAGAAGATCCGTACCCTGGAGGATGTGCGCCTTCAGGATGCCCAGCACCAGAAGCGCAAGCTGGAAAAGGCAGCCAAGACACCAGCTCCGCAGCCAAAGGCCACCAACCGCTTCAATAATTTCCACCAACGGGATTACGATTTCGCAGAATACGAGAAGAAGCTCCTGAATAACAGCACCAACTAGAAGGAGAAATTTACATGCCTTTACAGAATTACCAGTACGATACCATTATGCGTGAATACAATCGAAGACAGGCCCAGAACCGCCGTATTCAGGAAGAGCACCAGGCAGAGGCCTACGGGAAGATTCCCCGCCTTCGGGAGATTGACGAGGAGGTTGCCACCTTAAGCGCAAGGAAGGCCCGGGCCCTGATCAACCGCCAGGAGAGCGGCATCGATGATCTGCGCAATGATATCGCCCTTCTTTCCCAGGAGAGGACTGCTCTTTTGCTTTCCTCTGGCTATCCGGCAGATTATCTGGAGATGCCCTGCACCTGTCCCATCTGCCAGGATACGGGATATGTAGGCAGCCAGAAATGCTCCTGTTTCAAAAAAGCAGAGATCGAACTTCTGTATACCCAGTCAAATTTGAAAGAAATTCTTGAAAAAGAGAACTTTGACCACTTTTCATTTGACTTTTATTCTGATACAATAACAAATGATTCAACGGGGCTCACAGAACGCGAGACCGCCCGCCGTGCTTACAATCTTGCGAAGGACTTTGTCGCAGGTTTTGACAATACCTTTGAGAATCTGTTTTTCTACGGCGATACCGGTGTGGGCAAGACCTTTCTTTCCCACTGTATTGCGCATGAGCTTCTGGAAAGTGCACACTGCGTGCTGTATTTTTCCGCATTTGATCTTTTTGATTTTCTTGCGGGCTCTGCATTTTCCAAGAAGAATGATACTCCCGATGATGAACTGATTTTTGACTGTGACCTGCTGATCATTGACGATCTTGGAACGGAGCTGACCAACAGCTTTGTGTCCTCACAGCTTTTCCTGTGCATCAATGAGCGGATCATGCGCAAAAAATCCACGATCATTTCCACAAACCTGAAACTGGAAGATTTCTCAGCTACTTATTCTGAGAGAACCTTTTCCCGCATTGCCAGCAATTACCGCATGACCAAGCTTGTGGGAAAGGACATCCGCATTCAGAAAATTTTTTTAGGAGGAAAGTAAAGAATGGCACAAGAAGAATTGACTACACTTCCCGTCGGAAGGCTGGGATTAGTTCCTTTGGAAAGCTGCAAGAGTTTAGGACAGAAGGTTGACGAATGGCTTGTACAGTGGCGTAAGGAACGTGAGCATTCAGAAACAGATTCTTTCGCCTTTGAAGGATACAAAAGAGATTCCTATGTGGTAAAGGTTCAGAACCCAAGATTCGGCTCCGGCGAGGGCAAATGCGTTGTTACCGAGTCTGTGCGAGGCGACGATATTTATGTTCTTGTAGATGTATGCAATTACAATATCTCTTACCCGATTGGCAAATACACCAACCTGATGTCTCCTGACGATCACTATCAGGATCTGAAGCGTGTAATTGCAGCGATCGGAGGCAAGGCACGCCGTGTAAACGTAATCATGCCTTATCTCTATGAGGGACGCCAGAGCAAGCGTATCGGAAGAGAGTCTCTTGACTGTGCTACTTCCCTTCATGAGCTTATCAATATGGGTGTTGAGAACATCATCACCTTCGATGCACATGACCCACAGATCCAGAACGCTACACCGCTTCACGGATTTGAGACTGTGCATCCGTCTTACCAGTTTATCAAGGCTCTTCTGAAGAACGAGCAGGGACTTCACATTGACAATGAGCACTTTATGATCATCAGCCCGGATGAGGGAAGCATGAGCCGTGCTATTTATCTTGCCAATATTCTTGGAGTCGATATGGGTATGTACTACAAGCGCCTTGACTATTCCAAGAATGTAGACGGCAGACATCCTATCGCCGCTTATGAATTCCTTGGACCAAATGTAGCAGGCAAGGATCTGATTCTCATCGACGATATGATTTCTTCCGGTGAGACCATTCTGAAGATTGCTTCTCTTCTGAAAGAAAGAGGTGCAGGCAAAATTTATCTGTGCTCCACATTTGGACTGTTTACCGACAGCCTTAAGAAATTTGACGAGGCACATGAGGCAGGGGTATTTGACAAGCTTCTTACTACCAACCTGGTTTACCAGCCGGAGGAGCTGCTTGCGAAGCCGTACTACATCTCCTGCGATATGAGCAAATATATTGCGCTGATCATTGATACCCTGAATCATGATATGTCTGTCAGCCATCTGCTGAACCCGGTTGACCGAATCAAACGCTGCGTAAACAATTATATGGCTCAGTATGAGAAATAAGTTATTATGTCAGGAGCAACGGGGATTTGGTTTCTGATATCATAAGAGATAATTAGATTTGAAATCGTTTAAGGCTGAAGTTTTATCAGATGGTGATAAAGCCTCAGCCTTATTTTTCGTGACAGAAACGGAAAAGGCTTTGTTTCCTGTCACATTTTCGTATATTTAATGTGCTCTTTTTCAAACACGCTCTAGCAGTTCTGTGATTTTAGCGTTGTCGGTTCTTATAAATATCTGTTCTGGCTGTTTTTTCAGCCATTTAAGAACGGATAGTATCTGCTCTTCCGGGCAGCCGCTCCAGAAATCATCCAGCATTACAGGCAGTGTGGTATTCGCAACAAGCAGCTCTCCTGCTGCCATACGGATGGCGAAGTAAACCAGCTTCATATCAGCCAAGCTGAATTTCTCCAGTTCTGCCTGGCCCTGTTCCGTATCGAGCATAATATGCTGCTGGTTGTCGCGGAAAACTTCTATGAATTTACCATCCGTCAGCTCTCTTAAGATTCTGGAAGCACGTATGCGGATCTTCCTGCCGCTCTCCCTGTAAATGTCACCGGACAGCGTCCCGATGGTCTCCATTGCAAGATTCAGCGCCTGGATCTCAAGATCCTCAGACCTTGGCAGTGCCGCCTCCGTCTCGTATTCCTGGTAATCCTTCTGAATATTGGTAAAAGCAGTCAGCATCTCATTATAATTTTCATCAAGATCCTCCTGACTGAATTTCAGCTTGTCCTGATGAACCTGCATGCGGGCTTTTTTCTTCTTTTGCTTGGCAAGATTGCTGCGCAGCCTTCTCCTCACGGAAAAAGAGTAGATGATGGCAATCACAGCGGCAGCCACGCAAACATCCATTCCTGCTCTGGACATTTCATCTCCCATCTGGAAGTGTCCCACAAGACCTACAATTCCAACCACAGCTGCGATTACAGCAACTGCGATCATCTCCAGATTTTTCTTTTCCGTTGT
>CAVJRB010000260.1:10791-20638 GCA_963651655.1 bacterium
GCCCAGAAGAGTCTCCTCTTCCCTGCTGGCAGAAGAATAGATTTCTGTCTGCTGCTGTGCAACCTGACCTTTCCTGTCCCGGAGCTCATCTAACTGGGATTCCATTTCTTCCAGTCTGGCGGACATTTTATCCTGCTGGTGCTGTACGTCCTTCTGCCAACGCTCCTTCTGGCTTAAATAGCCCTTTCTCCACATCTTCAGCATCTGGTCTGCTCTGCCAAGCTGCACGCTGCTGTCCCAGGATCTTTCCAGAGCGCCCAGATAATTGTGAAGCTCTCTTGCAAAATCTGCGGCGGAAGTGCCCTTCAGGGCTTTTACATCTGCTGCATTCTCATATAATTTCTCACTGAGCTTTCCAAAAATCAAGTGGGCAGGAGTGTCTGAGCCTAGTTCCAGAACATTCTCGTTCTCCTGGCAGAAAAGCTGGCAGACGTAGGTCTCTTTCCCGAAATCACGAGTCAGGCGGTAATTTTTCCCATGGTCCTCAAACCAGAGGATTCCACCGTATTCCTGGCCTTGTTCTGGCTGATACCGGGTATAAAGATCGTTTTCACAGCCTTTTCCATATGGGTCTGAAAATCCGAAAAACATGATTTTGATAAAATCAAAAAGGATTTCTCGTTCTTCTTCAGCACAGATCAGGTTCAAGCCAGGAGCAAATTCCATTGTACGGTTATGAATGGCGCCAAAATTATTGATTGTTATGCGTTTTAAGATCATTTATGTGTTCCCTCTGTTCATACGCTTGTTTCCAGCAAAGCCTGGAGGCCGTAATACATGGCCTTCTCTTCCACTGTGTTCCTGTTTTTCCCCTGGAAATAGCTGATGTAGTCACCGATCAGGGTACCTGCATACTGCCGCTGCAAAGCTTCCAGATCATAGGCAGGAACCGTCTCATCCAGAACCTCCGTGATATTTCCAAAAGCTTTCAGACGCTCGGGGATCAGAAGAAGCTCGGGCTTTCTTTTTCCCTGAAGGATCACGCGGTAGATATTCAGGCCGCCTCTTTTAAAGAGCTCTTCTTTCAGGTCATCCTCAAGAGAAAGCTGTGTGCTTTCGGTATTCACATTCAGAAGAAGCTGCTGGTAGGTCCGCATGGAAAATGGAACAAAGCTGGTCTTTATTCTGCCATTCTCAGCCCGTCCTTCTATATATCCATGCTCTCCGAAATCATTTGGCTTAAGAGGTTCCGGGGCCCCGCTGTAAAGGGCTCTGTCCCGTATGAGAACCCTGGGCGCATGCGTGTGTCCCAGGGCAGCATAGTCAAAGCCTGCGGCAGCAAGCTTCGCTGCATCAAGGGGACAGTGCTGACGGTCTCCGCCGTGGGCCAGAAGGATATGGATTCCTTCCTTATTTTCCGGACGGATGCCAGCATACAGATCCTCTGTGATTACCGGATGCTCATAGCTCATGCCATATACATACACATCCAGCTTCTCATCCTTCACACAGGCAACCTTCTCTTCTGCAAAAAACACAACATTGGAAGCCCAGGAAAAGGTTCTGTAAAAAGAGTCTGCTTTCATGTAATCCTGATCCCCGGCCATAAGATAAACCCTGGTTTCCGGGATGGATGCAAACAGTTCATTGACTTCCTTCAGTTCGCTTAAAAGGGGCTGGCGGTGAAACAGATCTCCGGCTATAAATAACAAATCCACCGGATTCTCACGGATACCCGTAATAACCCGGCGGAATGTTTCCCAGATTTCATTCTCCCGCTTCTCGCTCCACGGGCAGCCTCTGTCAGGGACTGCCCCAAGATTTACGTCTGCAAGATGAATAAATCTCATTCTTCTACCTCATTTTATAAATCGCAGTTGTTAACTGTTCTCGGGAACGGGATTACGTCACGGATGTTGCCCATTCCTGTCAGATACATAACGCAGCGCTCAAAGCCAAGGCCGTATCCGGAATGGCGTGTGGAACCATATTTACGAAGATCAAGATAGAAATCATAATCCTCTTCCTTCAGTCCAAGCTCATCCATACGTGCTTTCAGTTTGCCGTAGTCGTCCTCTCTCTGGCTTCCTCCGATGATCTCACCGATTCCAGGAACAAGGCAGTCCATAGCAGCTACTGTCTTTCCATCCTCGTTCATCTTCATGTAGAATGCTTTGATTTCCTTCGGATAGTCTGTAACGAAAATCGGTTTCTTAAAGATCTGCTCGGTCAGATAGCGCTCATGCTCTGTCTGCAGGTCACATCCCCAGGATACCTTGTAGTCAAACTTATCGTTGTTCTTCTCAAGAAGCTTGATTGCCTCTGTGTAGGTAACACGTCCGAACTCAGAGTTGGCAACATGGTTCAGACGATCCAGAAGTCCCTTGTCTACGAAGGAATTGAAGAAGTTCATCTCTTCCGGAGCATTCTCAAGTACATAGCGGATCACATATTTCAGCATGGACTCTGCAAGGTTCATGTTATCCTCAAGATCAGCGAATGCACACTCTGGCTCGATCATCCAGAACTCAGCTGCATGACGTGTGGTGTTGGAGTTCTCTGCACGGAATGTAGGTCCGAATGTGTATACATTGCGGAATGCCTGTGCAAAGGTCTCGCAGTTCAGCTGACCGCTTACTGTCAGGTTGGTCTCCTTGCCGAAGAAGTCCTTGGAATAATCGATGTTTCCCTTCTCATCGGTAGGGATGTTATTCAGATCCATAGTCGTAACCTGGAACATCTCTCCAGCACCCTCACAGTCGCTTCCTGTGATAAGCGGTGTGTGTACATAGACAAATCCTCTCTCCTGGAAGAACTTATGGATTGCATATGCACAAAGGGAACGTACACGGAATACAGCCTGGAAGGTATTTGTTCTGGAACGAAGGTGTGTGATCGTTCTCAAGTATTCAAGGCTGTGACGTTTCTTCTGAAGAGGATAATCCGGTGCGGAAGCGCCCTCTACTGAAATTTCTGTGGCCTGGATCTCGAATGGCTGCTTCGCCTGAGGTGTAGCTACCAGAGTTCCTTTTACAATAATTGCTGCGCCTACATTCAGTTTGGAAATTTCAGCAAAATTATCCATTGTATCGTGGTAAACGACCTGAAGGGTCTCAAAATATGTTCCATCATGGAGAACAACAAATCCAAATGTCTTGGAATCACGAACGCTTCGTACCCAGCCGCCTACAGTAATCTCCTGGTCCAGGTATTTCTCCCGTTCTCTGTAAATCTCTTTTACTGTTGTAAGTTTCATAATCTGCTCCTCTTTCTCCTCATTTTTCCAAACACTCGTTTCTCTATAGTATAGACTATTCCTCTTCTTCGCGCAAGGTTATTTTCACAAAAAGAAGACCGCAGATTTCTGCCGGAACTGCTGTTTCCCGGCAGGATCATCCTGGTCTTCTTTGGTTCATTGCTTCGTATTCTCTTGAATCCGTATTCTCTTGTTAGTGTTCACTTAGATAGTCAAGACAATACTTGAATATCCGCTTGTAGGTCTTGGTGGTATAGTGGAGGCCATCATCTACCGTAACATCCACGCCGCCAGCACCGCGATTGGTGCCAAATCCTGTATTAAGCAGGTAGGAATAGGTATCAATGTAGGTATAGGTTCCACTCAGTCCCGCACTCACAACTGTGTTGAACTTACGCACAACCTCCTCTGTTCTCAGCTTGTTAAAGCCGCGTACCTGGATCACCTTGCTGTTAACCGGATTTACTGACATGAAAAACAGCTTGCAGTTCTTTTTCTGCAGTTCTCCGGCAATCTGCTTAAGATACGTTACATAATTATACATCTGTCCCGGATCATTTACACCCAGATTGAAGATGACTGCTGTCGGTCTCTGTACGGAATAGTAGGCCTGTGCCTTAGAAAGAATACTGTTCATTCCAGTCTCTTTCAGCCAGCTAAGTCCCTGCCCTTCCTGGCACACGAAATCAATATCCCGCAGAACATTGGAATCTGTGCCAAACTGTCTCTGCAAGGTCAGCTGCATGCGCACGGTTCTGGAATCACCCACGAATATGATATGATTATATCCTCTGCTGGTGCTTCCGTTTCCCATTCTCCAGCCGCTGCTTGCAAGCAGATCAGAAGAACTTAGCTCTTCTTCTGCTGACCGGTTAAATACTACTGCGTATAATTTCACGTTTCCATTTACAGTAATGGATTCTCCCGCTTCATAACGCGGAGCAACACGCTTGCCAGGCTGATAATCCCAGCCCATAAATGTATATCCAGAAGCGTTGCTTACGGAAGGAAGCTTATAAGAAGTTCCGGATCTGACGCTTATGGTCTTATAAACGGCTCCGTTGTTCTTGCAAAGCGTTACTGTAGCATTCTTTTTATAAACAGCATAAAGCCTCTGCGATTTCTTGATCTGTATCTTCTTGCCGACTGCATAATTTGCACGGGTAGCATTCTTGCTGGTGCTCCATCCCAGAACCTCATATCCGCTCTTAGCCGGAACGGACGGCAGTGTCAGGTAACCGTTCTTGGTAACCGTCGTCTTCAGCTTGGCAAAAGCTGTACTGGAGGAACCATTGCTGTTATAAAATGCAACTGTATAAGTTCCTACTTTTTTGCGGACTGCATACAGACTTAAATTCTTCTTCAAAGTGATCGTCTGACCAGCTTTGTAGGTGATCTTCGTCGCATTCTTTCTGGTAGACCATCCAAGATTCTGATAGCCCTTGACGGATGGGACGGACGGCAACTTGATTCTCTTTCCCGCTGTGGTCTTGATCCGAAGCTGATTGTAAACAGGCTTGCCGTTTGTATTCCAGAATCTGGCTACTACATTGGTGGCTGCAGCCTGTACATTATAGGTACCTCCACCGGATCTGCCGCTTCCTGTCAGACCTCCGTACCATACCAGCGCTGCCAGCAGCAGAACCCAGAAAATCCTTTGCTTTCTTTTATTCTTATCTCTCATAGACACTCCTCTGCTCCATAAATCTATTTCCGTTATAATGTACACAAAGTGAATCGTTGCTTTTCTATTTCTTATTAACTTTAGTATAACGGAAATTCCTTTTTCTTTCAACCAAAATCCAACATGTTTTGTAGTTTTGTTACATTTTTGTTACTTATATGTTGCAAAAGAGCTGTTTCCCATCAAAATTTACAGTGCCTGAACAAATCTCATGAAGGCTTCTCTGCCCTCTTCCGTGCATTTGTATACACCTGCATCTTCCAGAACATGTACAAATACATTTCCCACTTCTTTGTGCAGAACTTCTTCAATGTTATCTTTGTCCAGATGATCGTATTTCGGAAGGAAGCCTTTTACCCAGTCTGCATGCTTCTCAATCTTCTCATTGGAGGAAATATCCTTACCTTCCAGAATGTACTCTGCAAGCAGTTCCAGTTCCTCTTTCAGTCTTGCAGGAAGAACCGCAAGTCCCATAACCTCGATCAGACCGATGTTCTCCTTCTTAATATGATGATACTCTGCATGAGGATGATATACGCCCAGCGGATTCTCCTCTGTAGTGATGTTGTTTCTTAATGTAAGCTCCAGCTCGAACATGTCACCTCTTTTACGTGCGATCGGAGTGATGGTGTTGTGAGGTTCTCCGTCTGTTTCTGCATAAATAAATGCAGCCTCATCGGTGTAGCCTCTCCATACCTCCAGCACATGAGTGGCAAGATCCACCAGCCTCTTCTCATCCTTGTGGCGGATACGAAGAACGGAAAGCGGCCATTTTACAATTCCTGCTTCCACATCCTCATAGCCCGGAATGGTCACATGCTTCTCAATCTCTGCTTTCGCCATTGCAAAGGTGTAATGACCACCCTGGAAATGGTCGTGACTTAAAATGGAGCCTCCAACAATCGGAAGATCCGCATTGGATCCAAGGAAGTAATGAGGAAACAGCTTCACGAAGTCAAACAGCTTGATAAATGTGTTTCTCTCAATCTTCATCGGAGTATGCCTGCAGTTAAATACAATACAGTGCTCATTGTAATATACATATGGAGAATACTGCATTCCCCACGGGCTGTCATTGATGGTGATCGGAATGATTCTGTGATTCTCTCTTGCCGGATGGTTGGCACGTCCTGCATATCCTTCATTCTCCGGACAAAGAAGACACTTCGGATAGCTGCTGGATTTAATCAGCTTGGCTGCTGCAATGGCTTTTGGATCCTTCTCCGGCTTGGAAAGGTTGATGGTGATATCCATGGTTCCATAAGGAGAATCTACGGTCCACTTCTGATCCTTCTTTACACGATAGCGACGGATGTAGTCACTGTCCTGGCTTAATTTATAGAAATAATCAGTCGCTTCTTCCGGGGATTCCTTATATTTTTCCCAGAAAGTATTCTGAACCTGGGCAGGACGAGGCATAAGACAGTTCATCAGCCTGGTATCAAACAGGTCCCTGTAAACTACGCTGTCTTGGATCAGGCCGCGCTCTACAGCTTCGTCAAGAAGTTCCTTCAGAACCTCTTCCAGATTAATATTGGAGTATTCCTCTTCCGGTTCTGTGTACTCGTCTTCCTTAAAAACATCAAGCAGAAGATTTGTTGTGTAATTTTTCTCGCAGGCAGGAGTCAGTCCTGTCTCAATTCCGTACTGTACCAGTTTTTTGATGTTTTCGCTTAACATTTTTCTGTCCTTTCCTGTTGCTTTATTTTTTATGTCAGGGGGCAAAATGAATTTGCCCCAGCTGCTTCATTGCTCCAGCTCATCAGAAATCCGGATTTTCTATATAGCTGATAAAAATATTGCCTGCTGCCTCAAATAATGCAGTGCTGTCATTCATACCATAAGGATATGTCTCTCCCTTCGCAGGATCATAAAGATAGGTGTTGTATTCATCATATCCGACGATCACCACACTGGTATTATCACCGGTTTTGGCAATGACAGGTCTTTGGGCACTGATCTCATAGAGTACGCTGTCCAGGGTACATCCGGAAAGATCAATTACAGTTCCCCCATCTCCAAGGCTTTCCTGTAAAGCAGCCACATCCAGGGATGCGCTCTTCATTGCTTCCGGTATGTCATCAAGATTCAGTGTCAGTTTTGTCTTCTTGTTTCCACGCTCCCATACATACTGCTGGGCGCGGTTCAGTACTACTCCAGTCTGTTCATCAGCCCTTAAAACTGCCTGGGCAGGATCTGTGTATGTGCTGTCCAGACCGCCTTTCGCATATACATAATATACGTTGTCTTCCGGCACCTGAGTGTCCAGGGTAATATATTCATCCTTCACACTCTTCATCTTTGAATAGATCACTAATGGTTCCTGGATCTCCGGCGCCTCATCCAGAGACAGCCTGATCTGTGTTCCTGCTCTGGTGCTGCTTACCAGTTCTACAGATACTGTGTTGGCAGATGCCTTTGTATTGTTCAGGATATTATCTTTATCTACTGCCTGATAACCGCTGCCTGTCTTCTGGGAAAGCTGAAACTCCATTATGGTGCTTCCCATTGTCACATTGGTTATATAAAGTCCTTCCTGATGATATTCCTTTTTCAGGGTTCCGTCAAATGCTTCTATGCGGATTGTATGAATTCCTGTGGTTTCATGGCCATTGCTGTCTGTCACAATATCGCCATCCACCACAATTCCATAAACCATATCCTCATTCATGAATCCGGAAAGCACAAGGGACTGTCCGTCTGACGGCGCAAGGGTTCTGGTTTCCAGGGTTTCAAAATCGATTTCCTTTATGTTTCCGGCGCTCTCTCCATCCTGGATCACCCAGGCTGCATGGGCATTTGTCTCTGAAACCGCGAACTCATCTGTATGAATTCCCTCATCCAGCACCTCGCTGGTTCCATCTGAAATATTGACCCTGTACAGCTTCTGTGCAAACAAAAGGAACAGAGAATTATCTGTGCTTACGTAAGACAGGGTTCCAAGATCTTCCTTAAGGAACTCATAGGATTCTGTTGATGGAATGAAGACTTTCTCTTCCACCACATTCTGGTCATTGCTGTAGTGGTATACACAGACGCCGCAGTATCCTTCCCGGACGCCCCGGTTCATATATCCATACAGCACAAAATCCACATCTCCGTTGTCTTCCACACGAATGATCTTAATGTCGTGCTTATATCTTGCATCTCTGAAATCTCCGTCATTCTCCTTACGGAAGCTGAAAATTCTGGAAAACTTACCATCCGTCGGAGAATAGGACCACAAATCACCCTCCTGAACAAACGCCAGAACTCCGGCAGTTTCATTCATCATATATTCCACATTCTTATCTCTTACCCCAAGGAGAAGTCCCTTGTCCGAAATATGAATGGAGTTCTCGTTGAATACCTGGGATGCACTTCGCTTGAAATCCAGAAGCATAATTCTGGTTTCTGTGTAGCGCATTCTGTAAAACTCTGTTACATCATAAATTTCCTGATTTCCATCATCATCCAGCGCGGCAATCTGATATTCCAGGGAAACACTGGCGGTTGTCTCATTGATGTCCTTCACAACCGGGATTCCGCTTCTGTATATCTGCGGGCTTAAATTCCCCCAGCTGATCTGGGCAAATGTGGAATTGATATCTACATCTGTATAATTGACCGTAGTTCGGGAATTGTCTGGTTCCAGATAACTGGTCAGATCCTCTGCCGCCGCTTTATCCATGCATTTCTCATAAAAGCTTGTGACAAACTTAATATACTGGGATGCATTCACATTGGATCTGGAAACAATGCGGGTATAGTAATAAGCCGTTCCTTTATTTGTTTCCAGTGAAATCTGCAGGGAATACTCCTGGTTCATCAGAAGGTCACTACTGATCTTTATAGTCGTGGTCAGGTAGCTGTCCAGCTTGTCCAGACTTTTGACCTTGCGGTTTTCCAGTACCTTGCTGCCGTCGGAAGTGCGGATTTCATAGGAAAGGCTTGTAACCTTCGTATCATAGGGATTCACCACCAGGGACAATTCCTTCGAAGTATCCAGCGGGGTTACACTGTCTCTGGTAAAATCCGACTGCATGGGCTGCGCATAACCGTACATCCTGTTTCCATAGTTTCCGTCAAAATTAACCATTACTTCCGGAAAAACCGGATCATTCATATCAGAGCGATCATCCGTGGTCTCGCTGTTCAGCAGAAGCGAGCTTCCTGCCACGCCAAGAACAAAAATAAACAGGAGAATCACTGCTCTGCGTAAAAATTTTATCATTTTTTCTCCCCTTAATTTCCTGAATGTACCTCCCCCTCCGGGTACAGAAGTTTTTCCAGTGTCGGTCTGATATGCAAAGCATTCATAAGCTCTGCAGCATCATCCATTTTTCTTTTATTGCCAGTTTTTACTGCACGGATCAGAAGATTCTTAGGCGTATGCTCCATGTCGATAAACTCCAGGATCTGCGTCTCATACCCCATACTTTCCAGCAGGTTGGCACGAATTCCATCTGTGAGTAAAGCAGACATTCTTTCCTTGAGAATACCATACTTCAGAATCGGTTCCAGCGTGTCATTCTTAATCTGGCGGTTCACCTCATGCTGACAGCATGGAACAGAAAGGATTACTTTTGCGCCCCACTCCACAGCTTTGGCAAGTGCATAATCCGTGGCAGTGTCGCAGGCATGAAGGGTCACTACCATATCTACAGAAGATACACCCTCATAATCTGCAATATCTCCCTGATAGAAATGCAGCTTCTCATAGCCGTACTTAACAGCCAGCCCATTACATTTCTCAATGACATCTGTTTTCAGATCCAGGCCGATAATATTTACATCATAGCCTTTTAGTTCTCTTAAATAATAATACATGGCAAAAGTAAGGTAGGACTTTCCGCAGCCAAAATCCAGTATCGTAACTTCCTTCTGCTGATCCAGCTTTGGAAGAATGTCCTGGATAAATTCCAGAAAGCGGTTGATCTGCCGGAATTTGTCATATTTCTGCGTGATGATCCTTCCCTCTTTATTCA
>CAVJRB010000261.1:0-926 GCA_963651655.1 bacterium
GCCCAGGGCAGGAACGTAGCCCTTCGCCCGGAGAAAGTAACGAAGGTATGTGAGGTGGAATTATGAGATATCTGACTTTTGCCCTTACCAAGGGAAGACTTGCAGACAAGACCCTTGCTCTGCTGGAAAAAACAGGGATCACCTGTGAGGAGATGAAAGACAAAGACTCCCGTAAACTGATCTTTGTAAACGAAGAACTGAAAATGCGCTTTTTCCTTGCAAAGGGGCCGGATGTGCCTACATACGTGGAATACGGCGCAGCGGATATTGGAATCGTAGGCAAGGATACCATTTTAGAAGAGGGACGGAAGCTTTATGAGGTGATGGATCTTGGCTTTGGCGCCTGCCGCATGTGCGTATGCGGACCGGAAAGCGCAAAGCCCCTTCTTGCATCCAACCAGCTGATCCGCGTGGCTACCAAATATCCAAACATTGCCAAGGATTATTTCTATAACAAAAAGCACCAGACAGTTGAGATCATCAAGCTGAACGGTTCCATCGAGCTGGCTCCTATTGTAGGGCTTTCCGAGGTGATCGTGGACATTGTGGAGACCGGAAGTACCCTTCGTGAGAACGGCCTGAAGGTTCTGGAGGAGGTTTGCCCTCTTTCTGCCAGAATGGTAGTGAACCAGGTGAGCATGAAAATGGAAAATGAGCGTATCAGCAAGCTGATCGAAGCGCTGAGAGAAGTGATTTAAAGAAAAAGGTCGCAGGCCTGCGATATGATCATATTGGAAAGTCAGTTACAGACAGAAAGAGAGACGAAGTAAAATGCGTACAGTAAGATTAACAAAGGAATCTACAAAAGATATTCTGGAAAATCTGTTAAAAAGAAGCCCTAACAATTATGGCAAATTTGAAGCAGCTGTTGCAGACATTCTTGCCAATGTAAAAGAAAAAGGAGACGAAGCCCTTTTCTCCTATAC
>CAVJRB010000261.1:936-3542 GCA_963651655.1 bacterium
AGACACTGCACTTTTTGAATATACAAAAGAATTCGATAAGGTTGAAGTAACAAAAGAAACGCTCCGTGTCACGAAGGAGGAGATTGATGAGGCATACAAGCTGGTAGATCCATCTCTGGTCGATGTGATCCGCAAAGCTCTTGTAAACATCCGCAGCTACCACGAGAAGCAGCGCCAGAACAGCTGGTTCACAAGCACAGAGAACGGCACCATGCTGGGCCAGAAGGTAACCCCGCTGAACCGTGTAGGCGTTTACGTTCCAGGAGGAAAGGCAGTTTATCCTTCTTCCGTTCTTATGAATATTGTGCCTGCCAAGGTTGCAGGAGTGCCCCACATTGTAATGACCACCCCTCCGGGAAAAGATGGTAAGGTGAATCCATCCACACTGGTTGCAGCCAAGGAAGCCGGCGCTGACGAGATTTACAAGATAGGCGGCGCACAGGCTATCGGCGCACTTGCCTACGGCACTGCCAGCATCCCCAAAGTAGACAAGATCGTGGGACCTGGAAATATTTTCGTAGCACTGGCAAAGAAAGCTGTTTACGGCCATGTCAGCATTGACTCTATCGCAGGACCAAGTGAGATCCTGGTTCTTGCAGATGAGACAGCCAATCCACACTATGTTGCAGCTGACCTTCTTTCCCAGGCAGAGCACGACGAGATGGCTTCTGCAATTCTCATCACCACCAGCACCGAGCTGGCCCAGAATGTGGAGAAAGAGATCGAGGGCTATCTGAAGGTTCTTTCCAGAAGAGAGATCATTGAGAAGTCCCTGGAGAATTTCGGATACATTCTCATTGCGGAGGATATGGATGAAGCCATTGATGCGGCCAACGAGATTGCGTCTGAGCATATGGAAATTGTGACCAAGAATGCCTTTGAGGTAATGATGAAGGTGCAAAACGCAGGCGCTATCTTTATCGGTGAGTACAGCTCCGAGCCCCTGGGCGATTATTTCGCAGGACCGAACCACGTACTTCCAACCAACGGAACTGCCAAATTCTTCTCCGCACTTTCCGTGGATGATTTTATTAAGAAATCCAGCATTGTATATTATTCCAGATCTGCATTGAAAGAAATCCATAAGGATATCATCCAGTTTGCCACCTCCGAGCAGCTGACCGCACATGCAAATTCCATTGCAGTCCGTTTTGAGGATGAGGACAAAAAGGAGGAGCCATGACAAGAGAGGCCCAGGTAACACGAAACACAAAAGAAACCCAGATTTCCCTGAAGCTTGGGCTGGACGGAAGCGGCAAAAGCAGCCTGGACACAGGCGTTGGATTTTTTGACCATATGCTGGACGGTTTTGCCCGCCACGGACTGTTTGACCTGGATGTGAAGGTGAAGGGGGATCTTCAGGTGGACGATCACCATACCATCGAGGACACGGGAATCGTTCTTGGCACTGCCATTAAGGAAGCAGTGGGAGATAAGAAGGGAATCCGCCGCTACGGAAGCTGCATTCTTCCTATGGATGAGTGCCTGGTGCTCTGCGCAGTGGATCTTGGAGGACGTCCCTATCTTTCCTTTGACGGAGAGTTCACAAGCGAAAAGATTGGCGATATGTCTACAGAAATGGTAAAGGAATTTTTCTATGCGGTTTCCTACACTGCGTCTATGAACCTTCACATTAAGGTGCTGACGCCAGGAAATAACCACCATATGGCAGAAGCTATGTTCAAAAGCTTCGCCAAAGCCCTGGACATGGCGGTAGCGTTTGACCCCCGCATTACAGACGTACTTTCCACAAAGGGAAGCTTGTAAAAGGAGTATTTTTACATGGAAAATTTAAAAAGCAAACTGTCCTGGTCTGATTTCAAGCTGAACAGTGACGGCATGGTTCCGGTCATTGTCCAGGATTACAAGACAGATGAGGTTCTGATGCTTGCCTATATGAATGAAGAGGCCTATCTTACCACCTTGAAGCTGGGAAAAATGACCTACTGGAGCCGCAGCCGAAACGAACTGTGGACCAAAGGACTTACCTCCGGCCATGTTCAATACGTGAAATCATTGACTATTGACTGTGATAATGATACAATCTTGGCAAAAGTGGAGCAGGTAGGTGCTGCGTGTCATACTGGAAACAGGACATGTTTTTTTACCCCGCTGCTCTAAAAAAGTAAGCCAAAGGTAAAATTATCATATGAACAAACAAATGAAAAACACCCTGATCAAGGTTCTGATCTTCTTCGTGCTTCTTGTGGGCGCATACTGTCTGTGGTGTCATTTCCTTACGGATAATGTGATCTGGACGAAGCTGAAAGTAAACGGCATTGCCATCCAGGGAATGACCGAAGAGGAAGCCATCGACGCTATTACAGAGGATTTCCAGAAGAATTATCAGGACAAACAGATGACCGTTACCCTGAACGGGCAGGAGTTTCCGGTGTCCATTTATCCGGCGCTGAGCATAGATGCAAAAGCCGTTGTGGCAAGTGCCTATTCCCTTGGACATGGTTCCTGGATCACTCACGGGACTGACCGTATCCAGCTTATGAACAGCAAGACGAAAGAAGAGTTGACCCTTCTGCCTACTGTGCGCAACCAGGATGACTTAGATGCGGTGCTGGAGAAAGCCGGGATCCAGAATGGTTCTACTA
>CAVJRB010000262.1:0-2246 GCA_963651655.1 bacterium
CGGTATGAGTATGTGTACGGGGAATGGTCGGAGCTTTTTGAGAAGCTGGTGAACGGCGAGATCGACCTGATGGCAGGAATTGCCTACTCAGAGGATCGGACCAGCCAGATCAGCTACCCGGACAGCGAAATGCTCAATGAGACCTTCTATATTTACAAAAGTGAAGACGACGATTCCATGCAGTGTGAGGACATCAGCTCCTACAAGGGGAAACGGATCGGAACCATGAAAAGCGATCCCCGCATGCTTTCCTGCCTGCAAAGCTGGAAGGAAGACAACCAGGCTGACATTGAGATCGTGCCTTTTTCCGAACCGGCCCAGTGTGTGGAGGCCTTCAATGAGAAAAAGATTGACGCCTTCGTAAGTGCTGACAATGTGGTATCCTCCTATTCCGGCATCACCCCTGTAGAGAAAATTGGCAAGCAGCCCTTTTACCTTTGCGTCGCAAAAGAAAGAACAGACCTTCTGGGGGAGCTGAACATGGCAGTTTCCATTGTCAATGAGCAGGATGCCGGAGATCTTGATGAGCTGCGGAGCAAATATTTTACAGAGACAACTGTCAGCGTATTTCTTTCCGAGCAGGAACGCAGATG
The DNA here is from genome assembly GCA_963651655.1 of bacterium. GTDB lineage: Bacteria > Bacillota > Clostridia > Lachnospirales > Lachnospiraceae > Blautia_A. Next base: position 594 of record CAVJRB010000262.1, read on the forward strand.
GATGGCCGAACACGACAGCATTGTGGTGGGCTATCTAAACAACTATCTTCCCTATTGTGATACAGACAAGGACGGCACTGTCACCGGACTGGTGGCGGATATTATGCCGGATCTTTTTGCCGCCCTTCCCGGGGACTACAAGCCGGAAATTATATACCGAAGCTTTGAGAACCAGCAGGAGATGCTGGACTGCCTGAAAAATGGCGAGGTGGACTGTGTGCTGCCGGTCAGCGACGGAAGCTGGTATTCCGAGCAGGAAGGATTTCTGCAGAGTTCTACTGTGGTGGTGTTTCCCATTGCCCTTGCCTACAAGGAGCCCTATGACAAAGACATTACCAGCAGGATCGCGGTAAACAAAAACAATCTACGGCAGTACTGGTATACCATTACCAATTACCCGGATGCCGAAGTTCTGATGTATGACACTATTGAGGAGTGCATCGATGCCATTGAACGGGGGGAGGCAGACAGTACCCTTCTTAGCGCCCTTCGTGTCAGCCACCTTCTGGGACACAACAAGAAGCTGAACATTATCACCCTGACAGATGATGAAAAGCTCTGTTTCGGGGTTGCCTACGGAAACAATGCCCTGCTTCAGCTGATCAACCACGGAATCAGCATTCTGGGAGAAAGCTATGGGGTGAACCATACCTACCGCTATCTGGATTCTTCTGTAAGTTATACGCTCACGGATGTGGTACAGGATCATGTGTGGCTGTTTGCGGGACTGATGGCAGCCTTTCTGGTGCTGGTGATCTGGTATTTTATCCGCAGGGAACAGGCACAGCAGGCAGCGGCAAAAAGAGAGCAGAAGCACAAGGAGCTTCTGGAGGAGGCCCTTCGCGGGGCAAGGCAGGCTTCGGTTGCCAAGAAGGTATTTCTCCAGAATATGTCCCATGACATCCGTACCCCTATGAATGCGGTGATCGGGTTTACCAATCTGGCGATCCAGGCGGGAGATGATCAGGCGAAGGTACAGGATTATCTTTCCAAGATCCAGGTATCCGGCAACCATCTTCTTGGTATTGTAAATGAGGTGCTGGAGATCAGCCGGATTGAGAGCGGCCAGACCAGGCTGGAGGAAGCTCCCTGCAGCATTGCAGATATTGTAAATGAGACGGATGTGATCATCCGGGACCAGGCCCTTGAGAAAAAACAGGAATTTCTTACAGATATTTCTGAGGTTCAGGATCTGTATGTTTTCTGCGATAAGCTTCGGGTGAAGGAAATTCTGGTAAATCTTCTGAGCAATTCCGTGAAATACACCCAGACGGGTGGTAAGATTTCCCTTCGCATTTCGCAGCTTCCCTGTGAGAAAAAAGGGTATGGAAATTATGAGATCCGTGTGAAGGACAACGGATGCGGCATGAGCCCGGAATTTCTGAAGCGTGTTTTCCAGCCTTTTGAGAGGCAGGCAAGCACCACCATCAGCGGCGTACAGGGAACCGGGCTTGGCATGACCATTGTCAAAGGCTTTGTGGATATTATGGGCGGAACCATTGAAATCCGGTCCGAAGAAAAGAAGGGAACGGAGATTCTGGTAAAACTGCAGCATCGCCTTGCAGAAGAGCCGCAGCAAGCGGCCGTGCCTGAGGTGGAATATCCGACAGAGTTATTTGCCGGCAGGCGGATCCTTCTTGTGGAGGACAATGT
>CAVJRB010000262.1:2345-3503 GCA_963651655.1 bacterium
GACGAGGATATGGAAGCTTCCAGGGAAGCAGGCATGAACGGACATCTGGCGAAGCCGATCATTGTGCCGGAGCTGCTGGAGACGCTGGGGAAGATTTTGTTTCCGTAAAAAAATGGGAATTATAAAATGCCCGAAGGGAAAGCTGTGTGGCAGGTAAGGGTCTGTCGATTGCTTTTTCCTTTAGGCATTTTTGTGTTGTTTCATTGTCGTTTTCTGTATTCCCGGGGGCTGCAGCCTTTCACCTTGGCGAAAACCTTGGAGTAGTAGTTGGAATCGGAGAAACCGGCGTTCTCCGCCACGATGCTGATCTGCGTTCCTTTGCAGAGGTCTTCCAGGCTTCGCTCAATACGGTATTCCTGAAGATAAGTAAATAAGGTGGTATTCATGTGCCGCTTAAACAGCCGGGTGCATTCACTTTCGCAAAGGTGGATGTGCCCGGAAATGTCTTTTAGGGTAATGGGGTGGCTGTAGTTTTCCTCAATATAGGAAAGAATCTTCTTAAGCCGGTCGTAATCCGGGCTGTTTTCCTGGGCGTCCTGGGGCTCGTAGGTAATGTGGGAGAGAAGCAGCCGCCACATCATCTGCAGATGAATGGTGATATCCAGTTCATAAAATTCCGGCTTTTTCTGGTCCAGGGAAATAATCGCAAGAAGATGCTCCCGGAATGCACCGTGCCAGGTTTCGCTCTGGTCAATGCAGACCGCAGGCAGGCGGGGATCCTGGATCACCGGGTCCACATATTTGCTGTTGATGGTGCTCTGGAAAAAACCGTAGATCAGCCTGGGGTCAAAGGTGACCGGAATGTAGGAGCAGTCCTGATGATTTTCCATGGCACCGGAGTGCAGGGCGTTGGAATTGTTGAATACAATGTCCCCTTCTTTCAGATGATAGGTCAGGTTGTTCACCTTGTAGCACATGGAGCCGGTCTGCACATAGGTGATCTCGATCTCCGGGTGCCAGTGCCACATGAAAGCACCGGATTCATACTCGGAAAGCTTCTGGTAGCTGACCAGGAAGGGGAAATGTTCGCTGCCGTGCTGTTTTAATTCTTTTTGAAACTGGTTGGTGATGATCTGCGCCATGGTGTGTGCCTTTCTTTTAGGGGCAGGAGCGGTAAATTGCCTTTAAAGCGTGCACCCAAAATCATTCCTGCAATCT
>CAVJRB010000262.1:3513-6014 GCA_963651655.1 bacterium
CACCATAGAGTCTCAAAAACGCAAGATATTACCAATACTGCGCAAGTTATTTAAGGTATTTTACATAAGAAACATTATAATAGAACCATAAGATGATGCAAGGCAGTAAGGCGGTATTTGAGGAGATTTCAGGGATTGCTCACAGCCGCCAGGCTTTGCTTCTTTTTACAGACCGACTACTAGAGCGTAACGATTACAATTTAAAAGAAGGAGAATCCAAACCATGAACTTACCAGAAAAAGCAAGCTTTGAGAAAATCTACGGAGAATCTGAGAAATGTACTGCACGCTTCCAGGCACTTGCAGAGAACTTTGCAAAGATCTACAAGCATGATCATGCAGATTTCTTCACTTCCCCGGGAAGAACCGAGATCATCGGAAACCATGTAGACCACAACGGCGGCAAGGTAATCGCAGGAAGCATCAACCTTGACACCATCGGCGCAGCAGCACCAAACGGCACCAACGTGATCCACATCACCAGCGAAGGCTACAGAGACGAGATCGTAGTAGATCTTGACCGCATCAGCAGAGCCAACTACCCGAAAGGAACCTTCGCCCTCCTTGCAGGAATGATGGAAGGTGCGAAGAAAAACGGCTTCAAGACAGCCGGATTCGATGCTTATGTAAGCACCAACGTAATCGCAGCAGCAGGCGTAAGCTCCTCCGCATCCTTTGAGATGCTGATCATGGTTATCATCGACTATTTCTTCAACGACAGTAAGATGACCTACACCGACTATGCAAAGATCGGCCAGTACGCTGAGAATGTTTACTGGGACAAAGCATCCGGAATGATGGACCAGATGGCATGTGCAGTAGGCGGCCCGGTTCTCTTTGACTTCGCAGACCGAAACGACCTGAAATACAGCAAGCTTGATTTCTCCTTTGGAAAATTCGGCCACAAGCTGGTAATCGTAAACACAGGAAAAGGCCACGCAGACCTGAGCCAGGAGTACTCTGAGATTCCGGGAGAGATGAAAGCAGCAGCCAAGGTACTTGGCGCAGAGCTTCTTCATGAGACCACCCTTGAGAATCTTCTTGCACATGTCAATGAGATCAAGGACGACAGAGCCATCCTCCGTGCCATCCATTTCTTCGAAGAGACCTCCCGTGTAGAGCGCGCAGCCGATGCTATCGGAGAGGAGAACTACCAGGAATTTCTGAAGCTGATGGACGAGTCCGGAAGATCTTCCTGGGAGCTGCTTCAGAACTGCTACTGCATTAAGGACTGCCACGAGCAGAAGATTCCGCTTGTACTTGCCCTGACCCAGCTGTTCCTGAACAAGATCGGCGGCGGTATCTGCCGAGTACACGGCGGCGGATTCGCAGGCGTTATTGCAGCCATCGTTCCGGAGAAAGAGATGGACAATTATGTAGAGTACATCGCTCAGTATGTAGGCAGAGACAATGTATATCCAATGGACATCCGTGCCGTAGGCGCAGCCCACATCGGCTGAGAATTGCAGTTCCTGAGAACTCTCAAAATATTCTGAAAATCCCTGCATTTCACTTGCTATTTTGGTGAAGTACGGATATAATGAATCTTAAGAAGTATGCTTTCCATACGGAGGGCATACTTTTTTTAGAAATGGGGGTGACGAGCATGGAGCATGTAAAAAACAGGAAGGAAACCAGTCACCAGGCAGGCTGCCGTTACGGCGGCTTCATTCTGGTATTTTTGTTAGCTGTATTTTTTATAACCATATACACCTACATTCTGCAGAAGAATTTCCGCAACAACATTTTAGAGGAGACTGTGGAACGTGATGTGGAATGCTCCGATGCCATCCACAAGCTGGTCTCCAACAAATTTACAAGAGAGGACTTCGAGAAGATCAATACGGTGGAGGACATGACCTCTTTCCGCTACCGGAAATTTCAGACAAGCCTGAACGAGATCCGAGGCCTGAATTCCACCCGTTATCTCTATACAGCCAAGCGAAATGAAGAAGGGAAGCTGATCTACCTGATTGACGGTCTCGACCTGTCAGCAGAGGATTTTGCCTATCCCGGAACTTACATTGAGGAGGAAATGATCCCATACATAGAGCGGGCACTTTCCGGTGAGACCGTGTATTCCCAGGAAATCATGGACACTACCTGGGGCCATATTTTCACAGCCTGCTATCCGGTGCTCGCCAAAGACGGTTCTGACGAGATCATAGGGGCGCTTTGCATTGAGATGGATATGGAAGATTCCTACAGTTTGCTGGAACGAAGCGACCGCACCTCCTATGAAATCGCAATAGCCGCGATTCTGCTTGCAGTTTTGTTTATCATCAGCGCTTATATTCTGATGCAGAAGCAGAAGAAAAAAGAACAGGCTCAGCAGCTTCTCCTGGAGAAATCCGCCGCGGCGGTCCAGGCAGCCAATAAGGCCAAGTCCGCTTTCCTGTTTAATATGTCCCATGATATCCGCACGCCTATGAATGCCATCATCGGCTATGCCAAGCTGGCGGACGGTCACCTTCAGGAACCGGATACTCTGCGGAAATACAT
>CAVJRB010000263.1:0-2217 GCA_963651655.1 bacterium
TCTGGTTGGTATTATGTTTGTAATGCTGGTAATTTCCTTTAGTCTTGGCTTTGTGATGCGGCCCCTTATGCCGGAGCAGCGCTACCGCAAATATCTGCCTTTTATGGTCAGTGTGTATGAGGGCGGGTTGATGGCATATCCTCTTTATACCAGCCTTTGCGGGAATGAGAATCTTTCCCAGATCGCAGTGCTGGATATTGCAGGGCTTTTGTTCGGCTTTAGCGTCTACATGGGAATGCTGGGACAGGTGGAAAACGGTGAGAAGATCGATGCCGGGAAGCTGTTTGCCAGCGCCATCCGCACCCCGGCTTTTATTGCAAGCGTGCTTGGCATCATTGCAGGATTATCCGGTGTGGTGCTGAAGATTCTGGACGGTCCTTTTGCGGGAACCTACACAAGCGTGGAGAATATTCTTACAACCTCTGTGACTTCCATTATTCTGGTGGTTGTAGGCTTCAGCATTGAACTTGACAAAAGGCTGCTTTCCCCGTGCATCCGTACGATTGTGCTTCGCGTGATCCTGCAGGCGGTGATGATCGCGGGAGTGTTGCTGGCAATCCATTACATAGTGGGAGACCATCTGCTTCTGAATCTTGCGGTGATCAGCTACATGTCTTCACCAGCTACCTTCAGCATGCAGACTTTCTTAAAGAGCGAGGGCGGAAGTGCTTACGTTTCTACCACTAACTCCCTGTACTGCCTGGTGTCCATTCTGGTGTATGTGGTAATGGCGGTTGTGGTTTACTGATTGTAGGGATTTCGGGAATTGTATATTGGATTTGAGGAAATGGGAGAGCGTAAGCTCTCCTGTTATTTATGTTACGCGGGTACGGTGTGACTGCAGCTTACAAAAATATTAAGGAAAATAAAAAAATTATGTGGTTGTTTGCAGAAATATATGGTATGATGAAAATAACCAAATTAAACAAAAAGTAAGGGGGAATTCAAAAGATGCAAGGCAATATCAACAACATTTACCAGCTGGATGGAAGAGTACCAATTGCCAAAGCCATTCCGTTCGGGCTTCAGCACATTCTGGCAATGTTCGTATCCAACTTAACGCCCATCACCCTGATCGCGGCGTCCGCACAGCCGTCCATGTCACAGGCTCAGATCGCGATTTTGCTTCAGAACGCCATGTTTGTGGCAGGAATCGCCACCCTGATCCAGCTGTATCCGGTGTGGAAGATCGGCTCCAGGCTTCCGGTAGTCATGGGAGTCAGCTTTACCTTTGTTACCGTTTTGTGCACAGTTGCTGCCAATTACGGATATTCCGCAGTGGTTGGCTCGGTTATCATCGGCGGCCTGATGGAGGGAACCTTAGGACTTCTTGCCAAGTACTGGCGGAAGATCATTACTCCGGTTGTGGCAGCATCTGTTGTAACTGCCATCGGATTTTCCCTGTTTACAGTAGGCGCCAGATCCTTTGGCGGCGGATACAATGAAGACTTTGGTTCCGCCCAGAACCTTCTTCTGGGTACCATCACCCTGGCAGTTTGTCTGGCATGGAACATTATGATGAAGGGATATTTAAAGCAGCTGTCCGTGCTGGCTGGCCTGATCGTAGGCTACGTGATCGCCATTTTTATGGGAAAAGTAGATCTGAGCATGATTTTGTCCGGCGGAGTTTTCTCCCTGCCTCATCTGCTTCCTGTGAAGCCGGAATTCCATGCGGGAGCCATTATTTCGACCTGCATTATTTTCCTGGTTTCTGCAGCAGAGACTATCGGTGATACCACTGCGCTGGTTTCTTCCGGTCTCAACCGTGAAATTAAAGGGGAGGAGATCTCCGGGTCACTGGCCTGTGACGGTTACGCATCCACCATTTCTGCACTGTTTGGATGTCCGCCTGTCACCTCTTTTTCCCAGAACGTAGGCCTGGTTGCAATGACAAAGGTGGTAAACCGCTTCACTATTATGACCGGTGCGGTGTGCATGATCCTAGCTGGTCTTTTGCCGCCTGTTGGTAATTTCTTCGCGTCTCTTCCGGAGTCTGTGCTTGGCGGATGTACCATTATGATGTTTGGTACCATTCTTACCTCCGGCGTGCAGATGATCGCAGAGTGCGGCTTCTCCCAGCGCAACATTACCATCGTTTCCCTGTCACTTGCCGTAGGAATCGGCTTCACCGCCGCCAGCGAGAGCGGAATCTGGGAAATTTTCCCATCTCTGGTGCAGTCTGTATTCGCGGAGAACGTAGTGGCAGTTGTCTTTGTA
>CAVJRB010000264.1:0-2982 GCA_963651655.1 bacterium
GGATGAGGATCTTAAACTGGTTGGAAAAGCACATAACGGAGAAGAAATCTGTAATATTATAAAAGAAAAGCAGCCGGACGTGGTTGTTCTGGACATTATTATGCCCAAGCTGGACGGGCTTTCTGTAATGGAACGGTTAAGTCATGACGAAAATCTGAAAAAGGTACCTTCTTTTATCATAGTTTCTGCAGTGGGACAGGAGCGGATCACAGAGGATGCCTTTGATCTTGGGGCGGATTATTTTATGCTGAAGCCCTTTGACAACAAAATGCTGCTGAACCGGATCAAGCACATCCGCCGGGCTGGAGAACGACGGATGAAGGAAGTGAACCGCCCCAGAAAAAGAGAAGAGGAAGGTATATACAATCCCGGCAATCTGGAAACAGATGTGACAGACATTATACATGAGATCGGAGTTCCCGCACATATCAAAGGATATCAGTATCTGAGAGATGCCATTATTTTATCCGTCAATGATATGGAAATGCTGAATTCCATTACCAAGATTTTGTATCCCACCATTGCCAAGCGGCATCAGACAACTCCGAGCCGTGTGGAGCGTGCCATCCGCCACGCCATCGAGGTAGCCTGGAGCCGGGGAAAAATGGACACCATTGACCAGTTATTTGGCTACACAGTAAGTAATGGGAAGGGAAAACCTACGAATTCTGAATTTATTGCCCTGATCGCGGATAAAATCCGGCTGGAATATAAAAATCGTTCTTTCCAATAGGAGGAAAATAGGGTATAATGTAACCTATAAGAAGCTATTTGCTATTACTAAGGAGGGTTTTTTGAATGAAAAGAATTCTTTTTGCAACATCAGAAGCAGTGCCTTTTATTAAGACCGGGGGATTAGCTGACGTTGCTGGCTCACTGCCGAAATGCTTTGATAAACGCTATTTTGACATTCGCGTAATTTTACCGAAATATGCCTGCATGAAACAGGAGTGGAAGGATAAAATGGAATATGTCACACACTTCTACATGGATCTGGGCTACAAGAACTGCTATGTAGGCGTTCTCCAGATGGAATATGACGGCATCCAGTTCTACTTTATAGATAATGAATATTATTTCAGCGGCCCGAAGCCGTATGACAGCGCTCCGTGGGATTTGGAGAAATTCGCATTCTTCTCCAAGGCAGTGCTCTCCGTACTTCCGGTGATTGGCTTCCGTCCTGACATTATCCACTGCCACGACTGGCAGACAGGCCTTGTTCCTGTTTACCTTCATGACAGCTTCCAGCAGAACCAGTTCTTCTGGGGAATCAAGACTATCATGACCATTCACAATCTGAAATTCCAGGGCGTGTATGATGTGAAGACTATCAAGGAGATTACCGGACTTTCCGATTATTACTTTACACCGGATAAGCTTGAGGCATACAAGGACGGCAACTTCCTCAAAGGCGGTATCGTATTCGCAGATGCAGTTACCACTGTAAGCAATACCTACGCAGATGAGATCAAGACACCGTTCTACGGCGAGGGACTTGATGGACTGCTCCGCGCACGTTCCAACAGCCTTAGAGGTATTGTAAACGGTATTGACTACACAGACTTCAATCCGGAGACAGACCGCAATCTGACTGCATGCTACAATGCAGCTACCTTCCGCAAGGAGAAGGTGAAGAACAAGATCCAGCTTCAGAAGGATTTAGGCCTTGAGGAAGATCCGAAGGCTATGATGATCGGTATCGTTTCCCGTCTGACAGACCAGAAGGGATTTGACCTGATCGCCTATATTATGGATGAGTTTTGCCAGGATTCCGTACAGATCGTGGCACTTGGTACAGGTGATGAGCGTTATGAGAATATGTTCCGTCACTTTGACTGGAAATATCATGGCAAGGTATCTGCACAGATTTATTATGATGAGAGCATGTCCCACAGAATCTATGCAGCTTCCGATGCGTTCCTGATGCCGTCCCTGTTTGAGCCGTGCGGATTAAGCCAGCTGATGAGCCTTCGCTACGGAACTCTTCCAATTGTCAGAGAGACAGGCGGTCTGAAGGACACTGTAGAGCCGTACAACGAGTATGAAGGAACCGGAACAGGATTCTCCTTCAGCAATTACAACGCACATGAGATGCTTTCCACAATCCGCTACGCAGAGCATATTTTCTACGACAAGAAGCGTGAGTGGAACAAGATGGTAGACCGCGCTATGGCCAAAGACTTCTCATGGGGCAATTCCGCACGCCAGTACGAAGAGATGTACAACTGGCTCATCGGAGAGTAAAATCCGTACCGCATGAAATTTCTGGAAACAGATCCGGTACATAATAAGATGAAAAATCGGACATATTACCTTTTGTAAGGTGTCCGGCTCAGGATACAGGAGAATGGATTTTCTCCTGTATTTTGTTTATACGGGTTTTTGACAAGGTCATGAAGGAACTGTACTTATATGGGCAATTTATGGCCTTGATTTTACCTTGCCTGCCGGGCATTGAGAAAATCATGAATAGGAGGCGGAGTATATGAACGAGATTTCAGAACTGGATCTGCAGAATTTAAGACACCTGATTGGTAGCTTTGACACCACCCACTGTAAAATGGATGAGTATGCCAGACAGGCGACAGACGCCCAGGTAAAGCAGTTTTTCCAGAAGTCTGCCCAGTCCGCGGCAGACTGCAAAAACCAGCTGATGCAGTATTTACAGTAGGAGGTGGCACACATGAATGAGAAAGTAATGGTAGCAGATACCCTTGCGGGAATCAACGGCGAGCTGACCCGTTACGGGGAAATGATCCCTCAGACGGAGAATCCCCAGCTGAAACAGACCCTGAAGCAGATGCGAAACCAGTGTGAGATGTCCCAGGAGGAGATTTACCAGATCGCCCGCGCAAGAGGCTATTATGTGCCGGCGGCGCAGGCTACAAGGGAAGAAGTGGATCACGTGAGAAGCGTTCTAGAGCGTGGTTGAAAAAGGCTTTCTGCAAGATGTGCGTCACAATTTGTGGGAGATTTTGTCCG
>CAVJRB010000265.1:0-687 GCA_963651655.1 bacterium
GTGAAATATTGATTGCACAGTCTCCTGTAATTAAAATACGGTCCTGCTCCGGATAATAAAATGCGGTCATTTCATTTAAAAGCCCGTCTGGTTCCATTAATCCGCCAGCCGGATTCTGTACAGCCATGAGAAAGGCTGCTGTCTGCATCAGGCCTTTCATGGGAATATCTGCTTTTCCTTCATTTACCAGCTTTACCGCTGTCATGGCTGCTTTTAATTCTCGTTTTTCATCAATGATTTCATAATCCTCCAGGGATTCGTTCTGCTCTTTTAAAATCTGTTCTGTTTTTTCTTTATCTCCGATCAGGACAGCGTCCGCGAATCCGGCCCTTTTTGCCCGGATCAATGCACCAAGCGCCAGTTCATCGTGACTTCCGGCAAGCACAATCTTCTTTTTTACATTTGCGTGAATTAAATATTCTTCTATCTCATTAAAATTTCTAAACATAAATCCTCCTATAGAAAAGGCACGCCAGGCAGGTCATACAGCCCTGCTCAGTGTGCCTGTCTGTTTATTTTTACTGATTTTCTTTTCCTAATTCTCCGTGAAGCAGTTTCTCATAAACGGAAGTGTCGCCGCCTTCCTTGCTGGCAGTTGGAAGAACTCCATTGTAGCTTACCGCAAAGGTGTTATAGCCGTTCTTTGGAAGAACGCATAATTTTCCTTTCAGCGGAACCTGTTTGCGC
>CAVJRB010000265.1:697-2367 GCA_963651655.1 bacterium
CGTTGGTTTTCGGTCCTTCTGCCAGGGTTACTTCTCCGCCGAACAAAGGTGCGTACATAGCATATTCCGGTGTTGTAAAGATTGGGCCAACCTCATACAATTCTTCAATTGTCACATCCCCGCCCATTTCCACAATCTCGTTGTCAATATTTCCGCAGTGATTGCAGCCAGGATAAAGCGGGAATTCTACAGCCCCGCATTTCGGGCAGCGCATGCCAAGGAATTTTCCTTTATCCAGTCCGTCATAAAACATTCTGGTGAGAGGTTTCGGATTATAATGACCGATTTCTTTTCCGTGAGGCTCTACATTGTCTAAGGCACGGAAAATATAGGTTGATACAGACTGTCCTGCTCCCCATCCACGCATCATTGCAGTCTTTGGTGCTGGATTGATCTGACGGGCGCCAGCCTGTCCGCGCATCTGAATAACGGATTCCCCTAATGTAGCAAGTCCGGTTGCTCCATAGGCATGGCCATAAGCCTGGTGTCCGCCATCTGTGTTCATTGGCTTTTCCCCATCAAATCTTGTTTTTCCATCGCGGAAATATTTCCAGCCTTCACCTTTGGGCAGGTAGCCGCATGCCTCCGCACTTGATAATGCATCTGTCAGATCCCCGTCTGTTGTCTGGAAATAATCAATATCTTCCGGTTTGTATCCGGTTATTTCATAAATTTCTTTTGCTGCACCTTCATTCATATGTACAGTTGGCTTGGAATCCATAACACTTAAGTCGTACTGGGCAAGGTTTACCACTTCAATCGGCATCTGGCGGAATTGATCGGCAATTTCAGTTGCGCAGACAATGATGGCTGCAGCGCCCTCGGAAAGCATCATAAAGCTTGAGGGGCGCAAATACTGTGATAATGGCGGATTGTATTTGGATTTAAAGAAATCATTTACATTCTCAAAGCCTCTTTGTTTTGCAACATCCTGCCATTTGGTCTGTGCGAATGCCTTAGGATTCAGAGCTCCGTTTTCACGGGAGGTTACAGACTGTCCATTGATCGCATCTGCAAAATCTTCTTCTGTGATACCGGCTTTTTTGATGTAGTCCCGTCCAATCTGGTCAAAAGATGTGTAGGTTCCGCCAGTCCAGCGGTCCCATGCCGTATTCTGGCAGGTATTTCCGCCTGGCCATTCTCTTCCATAGAATTCACCATAACGGTTTGAAGGATAGAATAAGTGTGACGGTTTATCCGGATGGGTGATATGGCGGGCGGAATCAGATACAACTGCCATTGTGATATCGTATCTGCCGGAAGCAACTTCCAGAACTGCCTCGTTAAAACAATCAAATGGTGTGGCGCAGGCTTCGCTCTGATGAACGCTTGCTTTTCCACGCATTCCCATCCATTCCAGTAATCCATGGTTAGGTGCGATGCTCTGGCTGTTTCCGTTTACGGCACACACCTGTCCGACGATCAGTTTATCAATCTGTCTTGGGTTTACGCCGGCATCTTCCATTGCTTCAAAGCAGGCCCATGCTGCCATATCCTGTAAAGACATGTTCTTTAATTCCGGTGTTACGTCAACGTCACCGAATTTTGTGATTCCAATTCCGATAATAGAAACGGAACGTGCCAGTTCTTTTGCTTTGCTCATTCTGTACCCCTCCTATTTCTGTGATTTTTCGTATACTGCATAAACGTAATCTACAGCTGCTTCAATG
>CAVJRB010000266.1:0-3975 GCA_963651655.1 bacterium
GATGCACTCCACAAACACCGCCAATGCTGACGGAGAGCTTCAGATCCGGATACTCCGGAATGACGATCTGCTTTACAGCTTCCTGGATCCTGGCATTTTTAACAGGCAGCATTTCTTCCGAAATCTTTGGAAACAACAAAAGAAATTCATCTCCGCCATAGCGGATCAGGATATCCGTTGCTCGAATGCAGGACTGGATCGCTGCCACGATATCACGCAACGCCACATCACCCGCTGTATGTCCGTAGGTGTCATTGACCTGCTTAAACTGATCCACGTCGATAATCTCCACACATTCCATGCCTTCCAGGTGTGAAATGTAAGTTTCAAAGTATCGTCTGGAATAAGCTCCTGTCAGGGGATCGGAAAACAATTCTCTGGTCTCTCCGCGGTGCTCATCCAGAAGGAAACGTGTCCCGTTTGCATCAATCCAACGTCCCTCTTTCATTTTCGAGAGCATTTCCAGGACGCACGGAGTCCCATTGATGCACATGTACTTTGCAGAGACATAATACATATTATTTCTTACAAATTCCATTTTGTTCAAACTGGTCTTTTGTGCCAGCGCACGCGTAGAAATACAGTTTGTACAGGTTCCGCTATTTTCCCAGGAATCTCCACACCTTCTGTCCGTTCTCCTGATAAGACCGTTTTCATCAAGCATCAACTCTACACCTGCGGCAGGATCGACCAGGCGGACCACATCAAAGATCTGCTTTAACTCCGAAAGTGATCTCTGAAGTTCTTCACCTTTAGCATGATTCTCCATCATGATCCCATCCAAGGCTGGCACGGAAGCCACGGTCTTTGCCATTTCTTTAATCTGACCAATGATACCAACATAATGCTCAGGAGACAGGTCTGACCACAGTGTGTGAACATGCAGGTCACACCATTCAAACTGTCCATCCAGGTCCAGCATGATATTTAAGGTAAATTCCTTGTTTTCCGGTGTCGTAGCCGCCAAAGCCTCCTTGATCCGGTGAAGATCCCTCTGGCTAATCCTGTTAAAGGTTACCGTATCTTCCATATTTAAAACAGAATGGCGGCAATGCGGGAACTCGTTATAGTTTACGATATTCGCCTGTTTGGAAATCGCATTATAATCGAACTGAAGTCCTCCACAGAGAGATGCAAAAAAATCTGCCCGTTCCTGCATGGCATTCAGCATATGCTGCGCCCGATCACTGTGACCGATTTTTTCTTTCTTCATCATTTCCGCAGCCAGACGGTCTGCCTCATGGCGGTATACCTCTTCCTCCGATCGATCAGGTGCGATGCCGCGAAGTTTTGGAGCGATATCCCTAAAACAGCTAAGAAGGAACGGATTAAATGCACCACATTCCCCTGCAAGGATCATCTCCAGGGCTTTCTCGTGATCGAAGGCATCTTTATAACAACGCTTGCTGGTCAGTGCATCATAGACATCCGCAAGGGCAACAACCTGAGCACTGATTGGAATACTTTCACCAAGTAACCCATCCGGATAACCGCGTCCGTCCCAACGCTCATGATGCCATCTGCAGATCTGCCATGCCAACTGCAAAAGAGGTTTATCCTGACCGGTATACATCTGTTTGATGATATCTGCACCAATCGTTGTATGCTGTTTGATGGTATTAAATTCTTCCGGTGTCAGCTTTCCTGGTTTATTCAGGATTTCTTCCGGTATACTGATCTTTCCGATATCGTGAAGTGCTGAAGCGGTTGTGATCATGGCAATATCCGCTTCCGACAGATGATACTCATCGGTTTTCTTTACGATCTGACGCAGCAAAAGTTCCGTGATGGTTCGAATATGAAGGATGTGCTCTCTACTTTCGCTGTTTCTGAATTCCACAACCTGGCTTAAGATGCCGATCATCAGATTGTTATTCTCTTCCTTCTCATAAATCTGATCTGAAACCATCTGTTTTAAACGTTTTTGATTGATATAAAGATTCAGTGTATTCTGCACACGCCGCCGCACGATAAAAGTGTCAAAGGGACGGCGGATATAGTCTTGTGCACCAAAGATATAGGCGCGCTTGATCACATCCTTTTTTTCCTCCGATGAAATCATGATCACCGGGATTTCACTGATCCAGTGAAACCGATTCATGCGTTCGAGAACCTGAAAACCATCCATCTTCGGCATGTTGATATCTAAAAGCATCAGATCGATGCTCAGATCCTTTTGCAGCAGATGTAAGGCCTGATTCCCGTCCTCTGCTTCAATATAGGTATATTCCTCTCCGAGGATCGACATCAAAAGCTGGCGGTTCATCTCCGCATCATCCACGATCATAATCTTTGGCTTGTTTTCCATAGTTCCGATTTCTCCTTGTATCTTTCATACGTGTCACAAACGACTTACCATTGTGTGTAAGGTTTCTACCAGCAGATCCAGATCCAGCGGTTTTGAGATATGAGCATTCATTCCGGCTTCCCTGGATTTAATGCGATCCTCGGTAAAGGCATTGGCCGTCATGGCTATGATCGGGATCGTCTTTGCATCCTCTCTGTCCATTGCCCGGATGGTTCTGACCGCCTGGTATCCATCCATCACCGGCATCATCATATCCGTAAGGATCGCATCGTACTCGCCGGTCGCAGATTCTGAAAATAGTTCCACTGCTTCTTTACCGTTCCAGGCCTTAATTACCACTGCACCTTCCTGTTCCAGTACAAATTCCGCAATTTCCATATTCAGCTCATTATCCTCTACAAGCAGAATATGGTATCCCTGAATAGAAGGCTTGTCAGCGGAATCATTCAACTTCTCTTTCTCTTCCTGACTCTGATCGATCACAAACGGAATCCGGATAATAAATGTCGTACCCTTTCCTTCTTCACTTTCAAAGTCAAGCGTTCCGTTCATTTTTTCCACCAGGTCTTTTGCAATCGGCATGCCAAGTCCACTTCCGCCGTATTTCGACTGTGCCCCGGTGTTTTCCTGCGTGAAAGGTTCAAAGATCTTTTTCTGATATGCTTCACTCATGCCGATCCCTGTGTCTTCACAAATGAATTCCAGTAATGCTGTTCCTTCTTCCTTCGAAGGGAGTTCCTGGCACCGGATGGATATGGTTCCATTTTCTTTATTATACTTCACAGCATTGCTCATGATATTCATAAGCAGTCGTTTCACATGTCTGGCGCTTCCGATCAGTTTCCAATGATTAACCTTAAAATCTTCCCGGATCAGGGTCAGTCCCTGCTCCGAAGCCAGTTTTTCGATCACAACCAGCACCTCGTCCATAATGTCCTGAAGATCAAATGGCTGCTGTTCCAAAACTACCTCTCCGGATTCCAGCTTTCCCATATCCAGCACTTCATTGATAAGTTCCAGCAAGAGATGGGAGGCATCCCGGATCTTTTTGCGGCATTCCGCCTGCTTATCCAGGTTATCTGCATAATGCTCGGCCACCTCGATCATGCCGCAGATTCCATTGATCGGCGTACGGATGTCATGACTCATCCTCTGAAGAAATTCTGTCTTGGCCACATTTGCGGCATCGGCTTTCCTTGCCAGTTCTTTCAGTTCAAGCTTATATTTCTCTTCCTTTTCCCTTTCCTGCTTCAGGTAATCACGTCTGGAATTTTGCATCATCAGCCATATTGTGAAGACCACGCAGAAATAAATTATCATAACGATCAGAACATTTTTCGCGAGGGAAGAAAAGACAGCTTTCTCCGAAATATAGGCGTAAATATAGTAATCTCTCTGCTTCAGCATGACACCGTAGCTGTTTTTTTCCGGGATATGGCAAATATGATGGCTGTCACGGTTCTTCTTTAACGCCTGGACAACCGCATCCTCTGTCGTACTCTCCCCGATCAGCTCCGCATTATTGCATGCGATCACCTTTCCTTCATCTGCCACCATGATTATTCCATCTGTGGAGGTCTGGTATCCTTCCATGAGGCTTTGCAAAGTCAGTGAATATGCCTTAGCGCTTTCCGACGAAATATAATAGTAGCTGATCACCATGTCCG
>CAVJRB010000267.1:0-3812 GCA_963651655.1 bacterium
AATTTTACAACGTTTCCCCCAAAATAGCAACCTGTTTGAAAGCTTTTTTGAAATTTTTTTCATAAATCTGACAGGTATTTCCAGGATTTTGTAACAGATCAGCTCGAATGCTGATGCTAAGGTCAGATATGTAAAAAAGGCACCGGACAACAGTCCGAAAAACAGAAAATTCCGGAGAATGCCCTGGTTGGTCTGATAGATCCGGGCAAAAACAAGCATGGTCAGGACCAGCCAGTACAGAATGTCAAAAAGCCCTGAAGACGCCGGACTGCGGGAAAAAAGCCGCCTTATGACGCGGATCAGACGGTAGAATAAAAGAAGTCCGGCTCCCAGCACAAAGGACTGCAAAAAAAGCCAGATCTCATACTGAATATAGGTGCTCATCCTTTAGCGGAACATCCTTTTAAGCAGAGGTTCTTCTTTTCGCACAGAATCTTTTGATAAATAGACAAGAGAATCCACATGTCCGGCAAGAGCAGCTTCTCCTTTTTCCAGATTCAGTCCTTTTACATGAAGCTGGCTGCCCCGAATCTGCAGCCTTCCGTCAGCGGTCTGAAGGAGGATTTCTTTCTCATCGAAAGATACCACGTCCTTCACCCCTGTGACAAATGCTTCCTTCCTGTTATCCAGCGTCAGCCTGTGGGATGTATTTACTGATTTCTCTTCCAAATCCCTCTCTCCCGAATATGTGGGTTCAATGATAATCTATGTGCTTCCTGGGGGAAATATGCCTTCGCCATGTCCCCAAAGGCTCTTCGCAAAGTATTCGCGTACAGATTGCGGGAATGATTTTTGGGCCGCTCTGGGCCACATTCTAAATATAACGGTAAAGCTTCTCCACTTCTTCCTTCTTCACGGTTTCCTTCACATCCAGCACTTCCACCTTCACATTGCGGCTTCCAAACTGGATTTCGATGGTATCGCCGGTCTTCACCTGCACGGAAGCTTTGGCCGGCTTGTCATTTACCAGCACTCTTCCTGCATCGCAGGCCTCATTGGCCACTGTCCGTCTCTTGATCAGACGGGATACTTTCAAAAATTTATCTAATCTCATAATTTACTCCTGTTTCTTATACGACCCGTTCACATGTTCTTTGTCCCCCAGGGACAAAAAAAGAGGGAACCGAAAAAGTTCCCCCTGGCAAAAGCCTCCGCTATTATGCGTTTACCATATCCTTTAAAGCTTTTCCAGCTTTGAATTTCGGAGCCTTGGAAGCTTCAATCTTCATGGTCTCACCAGTCTGAGGATTTCTTCCCTCTCTGGCAGCTCTCTCGCTGACTTCGAATGTACCAAAGCCAACTAACTGAACTTTCTCACCTTTTTTCAGTTCTTCAGATACAACGTCGATGAATGATTTTAAAACAGCTTCAACGTCCTTTTTGGACAGATTAGTTTCTTTCGCCATAGCTGCTACTAATTCAGTCTTATTCATGGTGTTTCCTCCTCTAATAATTCTTCTATCTATATATATACCTTTTGCCCTGTATTGTCAAGGTTTTTGCGTCAGAAAGGGTACTTTCCAAAGCATTTTTCGGGGAAATCTCCCCATATTTCCTTCTGGGCAATTACCTTGGTCAGCTTCTCTGTATTCTTCCCGGAAATCCACGCTTTATTATGGGAAAAGTAGTAATTTGCCAGTTTCCAGTACTTTTCCGGGTAGGTAAAGCGGATCATCAGGTTCTGCCACTGAGCTCTGGAAATTGGATGGATCTGGTGATATTTTTCCAACATCTGGCGGGCAAGGGTCACATCCCAGCTGTATTTTTCCAGAATTTTCCGCATGAAGCAGTACAGGTCGCTGATCTGGATATCAAAGCAGAAATGTCCGAAGTTGGCGGCGGCTGTTCCATCTCTTCTGAAAAAAACGTTGTGCTGGTTGTACTCTCCATGGCAGACGCAGCCCTCCCTTAATGCTTCTTCCCGAAGGGCAGCATAGTCAGACTGCTGCAGAAGATTCAGCGCCTTTTCCCCTTTTTCCAGAAACCACTGGACGCTTCCTAAGAATTCCTTTTCGAATAAGGCACTGGCTCCTTTTTTGCGGATAAACTTGCGGATTTTGCGGATCTCACAGTTGTGCTTCTGGTATTCCTCTTCTAAGGAACGCTCCACATAGGCTTCCTCCACAGGCATTTTCATGGATTTATGTAGCTTTGCAAGCATCTGCACGCTTCTGAAAATGTCTTCCCGGGATTTGGTGTCGCATTCCCTGCCTTCGAACCAGTTCTGAAGGGTGTAGGGAATGTTGTCCTTATCTTTGGTGATCAAAGAACCGGTCTGGTTCTCCAGGAAAGTATCCACCTGGCAGCCCTCTTTGGCAAGCTTTTGAAGCAGCTCCTGCTGAAACTGCAGCTTTTTTTCCGAGCCGTGAAATTCTTTCAGGATCAGAAGTCCCTGGTCTGTGCGGCATACAAGTGCACCGCGGGTCCGGGACGCAGACTGGGCTGTGATCCCGTATTGCGTCAGGGTGCTAAGACCATAATCATACAATAAAAATCCCCCCGTTGCTCACAAAAATATCCAGTACAACACATCAGATACCTTCTATCTTATGAGGAGGAGGGATTCGATATTCTAAAATGCAGTGGCGTCAGAAGTCAAAAGCTACGGGGCATCTGGCGGACAAGTTTTAGAGCGTGTTTGAAAAAGCCAGCTTCAGAAGAGTTTCTTTCTCATTCAGGTCCGGATCCTTCAGAACCTGTTCCAAAAGCTTATGAAGCACCTCGCCCATTTCTTTTCCAGGCTTCATGCCAGCGGCGATCAGGTCGCTTCCGGTGACTGCGAGCCCTTTTAAGGATACGCACTGGCCTTTTTCTGCAATTTCTTCCCAGGTCTTTCTCACACCTGCCTGGCGGGCTGCCTTTTCCTGCCCTTTGTAATCACTTTTTGCCTTATTATCCGCATACTGGACTTCCATCCACATAGGGAAAAGATCCTCGCCAATAATATTCATGGCTTTTCGCACATCCGCAGGAACCGGTGCGGGACGCAGGTCATGCCAGCGGACCAGACGGCTTACCTTTGCAATGGTATCGTTGTCAAACTTCAGGCGGCGGAGGATTTTCTTCGCCATCTTTTCCCCAAGCACGGCATGGGTTTTGAAATGGTCCCTGCCATTTTCGTCTGTTGTCCTTACGTCAGGCTTGGCAATGTCGTGAAGAAGCATGGTCAGGCGCAGCACCTTGTCCTCCTTTACGTACAGAAGGCTGTGAAGAATGTGCTCTCCTACGTTGTAGCAATGGTAAGGCGTATTCTGAGGCGTCTCCATGCAGCGGTCAAATTCCGGGAGAAATTCCCTGGTAACGCCAGCTTCATAGGCAATCCGCAGGTAATCCGGATGTGGAGAAACAAGAAGCTTTACCAGCTCCACCTGGATTCTTTCCGCGCTCACATGCTTCAGGTTCGGAGCCAGGACTGCCAGCCCCTTTCTTGTATTTTCCTCCAGGGAAAAGCCGAGCTGGGCAGAAAAACGGACTGCACGCATAATCCGAAGGGCATCCTCTGTAAAACGTTCCAGGGGATCCCTCACGCAGCGGATTACTTTTTTCTCCAGGTCCTCCTGGCCTCCAAACAGATCCACAAGGCCTTTGTTCGGATTATAGGCCATTGCATTGATGGTAAAATCCCGGCGCTTTAAATCCTCCTCAAGGCTTGCGGTAAAGGTCACTTCTTTTGGATGGCGGCCATCCTCATATTCTCCGTCCACACGGTAGGTGGTTACCTCGAAGCCGTCCTTATCCAGCAACACCGTCACAGTGCCGTGGGCGATTCCGGTGTCCACAGTTCTGTGAAATAAGGCCTTGACCTGCTCCGG
>CAVJRB010000268.1:0-13637 GCA_963651655.1 bacterium
CCATATCATCTGCGCCATCACTTCCTGAATCAGAGCCAGAACCCGAATCAGAACCCGAGCCAGAATCAGAACCGGAATCTATCAGGCTGTCCGCAGAATTGGCATCGGAATCCAGGATTGGTCCGCCGTTCTGCAGGCTTGTAAGACGCTTCTTGGCTGTTGCAAGGTCCTGCTGCTGCTTCTGAAGCTTCAATTTGGCAATATTCAGCTCCATATCCACAAGGGTCATGTCAAAGGAAATCAGCTTATCTCCCGGCTTCACCTCGTCTCCCTTGCTTACATAAATCTCCTGGATGATCATATCCTTATCCACAGAAATTCTCTGGGTAGCATTGGCGTAAACATTTCCGCTTAACGTGTCATCGGAACCATAGTTCTCTCCTGCCAGATCACTGACGCTGGCTACCAGAACCTCCTTCTGGCTCCCCTTGCGCACATACAGAAGTCCGCCGCCGATGCCGGTTCCCACAAGAGCTGTGACAACCACGCCTATGATAACTTTTTTTACTTTGCCCATGGGATCACCTCTTTTCCTGCAGCTCACCGTCGCGGATCATAACCACCCGCTTGGCATGAGCTGCGATTTCCGGATCATGTGTGATCATCAGAACCGAAACTCCCTCGTCATTCAGCTTCTGGAACAGCTCCATCACCTGCTTGCCGGACTTACTGTCAAGAGCACCCGTCGGCTCATCTGCAAGCAGAAGCTTGGGGTTGTTCACAATGGCCCTGGCAATGGCAACTCGCTGCATCTGACCTCCTGACAGCTGATTCGGCCTGAAATCCACACGGTCTGCAAGCCCTACTCTGTCAAGGGCTGCAAATGCCCGCTCTCTTCTCTCCTTCTTGGGCACATGTGCATAGTTCAACGGCATTTCCACATTGGAAATGGCAGACTGCCTTGGAAGAAGATGAAAGCTCTGAAATACAAACCCGATCTTATTCAGACGGATATCTGACATCTCATTCTCAGAGCATTTGCTGATGTCTTCTCCATCCAGGAAAAAGGTTCCCTTGGTTGCCTGATCCAGACAGCCGATAATATTCATCAATGTGGATTTGCCAGAACCGGAGGGGCCCATGATCGCCACATATTCCCCCTCCTCCATGGAAAAATTCACATCCTTAAGGACAGGAACGGTCATTTTTCCCTGCTGGTAATCCTTATAAATTCCCTTCAGTTCAAGAATCATCCTGCTGCCTCCATATCATCAGAACCGTACTGCTGGGTTTCATCCATGTTCTCATCCGTGAAGCCTTCCATATCTTCTTCTGTATAGTCCCCATCCATAGAAGAATCCTCTATGGCGGCATCCATGCTGTCGTCTGTACCGCCTTCTATAAAATCAGCGGAAGCCTCTCCGTCCATTGACTCCATGGTATCTCCATCGGAGTATGCTTCATCAGAGTACATTTCATCAGAAAGATCTCCGTCTGCGCTGCTCTCCATATCCAGCATATTGGCGTAATCCTCATCTGTCATATCTGCCATGTCCTTGGTGCTCATGCCTTCCTCAAGGCTGTCTGACGGGAATGCAATGCTGTCGTCCTCAGTCAGGCCGTCTGCGATCTCATACTCAGAAAGATCGTCGTCATGCTGTCCCAGGATAACAGAACGCTTTTCCAGCCGTCCCTTGGAATCAACCGCCCAAACATAAGGATTCTCTGTATCTGCATCTACAATGTAATAGTCCCCGATCCAGATTCCTGTCTTCTTGTCCTCCTGGCCTTCATCCATCTCTATGTATACATGCTGTCCAAGCATAAGCCCCTCTGAGGAATCCAGGGTCACATAAAATGGATAGCTGCTGGAGCTTGTAGTGTCATCGCTGCTGGAGCTGCTCCACATATAGCTGCTGTTATTGCTGCTGGATGCACTCTGCTCATCCACAGCTCCCATGGTGCCATGCCAGATCTGATTCTCATCCACTCTGGAACGCACAATCACGGCAGAACCTGGAACAACAGAATTACGGTTCTGCTCATTGACCAGTCCCTTGATTCTGTAAGCACCTGTGCTCAAAATGGTAATAAATGAATTATCGGAATCAGAGCTTCCGTAATCAGAGCCCATGCTGTCGTCAAGAGTATCTCCATCTGAGCTGCCAAGCTTGCTGGTATCGATTTTCTGGATGACGCCATCGATCTCGCTGCGCACCTCTGTATTGGTGGTAGCTGCCTGCAGATTGTCAATCTCCGCCTGCTTGCTGATCTGGTCATATTCATTCTTCTTGAGATTCATCTTATTGGTCTCAATCTCAATGGTGTAGGAAAGCTGGCTGCTCTTGTTGGCTTTCTTCTTCTCTTTCTCAAGGGTGGCAATCTGCTCATTCAGACTAAGCGCCTCATTCTTCAGACGGTCAAGTGCAAGCTGGGCTTCCTTTAAGCTGTCCTGGATGCTGCTTAAATCATATTCAAAAAGCAGCTGGCCTTTCTTAACCTCGTCACCGGTTTTCACCTTTACCTCGGTAACGGTTCTGCCGTTCTCAATATTTACCTTCACAGTATCCTGAGGCTCTACCACGCCTGCAAACCGGTTCACCACACCGGAGTCCTCACCGAGTAAGGTGCTGATCTTGGTCACATAGGCCACCTGCCCGGATGCGGCGGATGAGTTCGCATAATTCTCTTTATAATAATACCAGCCGCCAGCACCTGCCGCTCCGGCCAGTATAATAATTCCTCCGATAACAAAAAATTTTTTCTTCATAGTTACCTCCTGTACGATAACTGGAATTATTTTTTATATCATTTGCATTATAACAGATAGGTACATTCTCCTGTCATCTGCATTTACCTTATTCATCATAACAGATTCTTTCCCAAAAAGAAAGTATTCCTGGCAAACAAGGGTCTTTTTCAATGCAATTTTCACAATTTTTTCACTCTTTTTTTAGAAATATCGTATATGTTTTAGGGATTTTTGACTTTTATACCGAAAAATGGTATAATGCACCTACTTATAATGAAAGGAAAAAACTGTATGAAGTCAGTCAAATTCCTGCTTCCTCTTTTGCTTCTGTGTGCAGTTCTTTTTTGCGGCTGTACAGGTAAAGAAGAAAAAAAGATTGACGAAGTAGTAAAGCGGGAACTGGATCTTCTGAAGCATCTGGATTCCGACACCACACAGAAATACATTTCCTACCAGGAAATTTTCCCCGGCGACCTGGAAGACGCCGCAATGTCCTCAGATGTTGAGGAAGTTTTCTCCCTGTTTTTCCAGGATTTCGATTACAAGATTCTGGATACCTCCGTGAACCGGGACAAAGCAATTGCCAAAGTAAGCCTTCGTCTGTTTACCTTGGATGCCCGGACACTTGCCGAGGATTTTTCCAAGGCACTGCTGAAGCATGAAATTGCGCTGGCTGCTTCAGACGATACAGAAGATGACCAGACCGTCACCCTGGAAGACCGGTACATGCTTCTGAACCAGCTTCTTAGCTCCAACAAATACCAGACCGTAGAGCGCAACTGCAGCATCACCCTTACCGCCTCCGAGAAAAGTGAGGAAACCATATGGGAGATCAAGCGTACCACCACACTGGAAAATGATCTGGTAGGCGGTCTTATGAATTATCTGTCGGATCCCGATATTCTCTCACCTGAGGATACCCTTCTTGTGTATCTGGAAACGCTGAAAAATATGTCCACTGAGGAACTGGCCAATTACCTGAATGCCGATTCCATTGTAAGCACAGAGGATCCCAACAAGATCAGCCTTGCAAATGCCCTGGTGGAACAGGTTCATGACATTTTTGACTACAGCATCGGGGAGACCTCTGTTTCCGGCTATCACGCGTCTGTAAAGGCAGATATCACCACCTTTGACAGCGAGGCGATTTTAAACAGCTATCAGTCTCAGTTAGATGATTACCTTTCTTCTGCGGATGCGGTCATTGATGGTGCCCAGAAGCGCTATGACAAATCCTACCAGCTTCTGATCGACTCCATCAAGGAGAACAAAGAAGAAAAAACAGTGACCACAACCTTTACCCTGATCAATGACGGAGCTTCCTGGAAGCTTGAGGACGCAGGCTCTGTATTCGGACAGGCACTGTTCGGAACCTTAAGCTCCAGCCCTGTAGAAGACAGTGAAGAAGATTCCTGATCACATAAAAAATCCCGCTCTGGCGATTCAGCCAAAGCGGGATTTTTTTATAACAATCATAACATTTCTGCTGTCTTTTTTATTCTTCTGTCTCTTCTTTTTCTACTTCCAGGCCAAGCTCATTCAGCTGTGCCTCGCTTACGCGCTGCGGAGCCTGAGTCATCAGACAGGATGCATCTTTCACCTTCGGGAATGCGATTACGTCACGGATGCTGTCAACCTTGGCGATCAGCATAACCAAACGATCAAGGCCATAAGCCAGTCCAGCGTGAGGCGGAACTCCATATTTGAATGCATCCAGAAGGAATCCGAACTGCTCATGGGCAGCTTCCGGTGTAAATCCAAGCTCCTTGAACATTCTCTCCTGAATATCATCCTGATGGATACGAACACTTCCTCCACCAATCTCATTACCGTTCAGTACGATATCATAAGCCTTTGCACGAACTGCGCCCGGATCTGTGTCAAGAAGCGGGATATCCTCGTCCATCGGCATGGTAAATGGATGATGCATAGCTGTGAAACGGTTCTCCTCCTCGCTCCACTCAAGAAGCGGGAACTCGGTTACCCATACGAAACGGTACTCGTTCTTATCAAGAAGATCCATCTGTTTTGCAAGCTCCAGACGAAGTGCGCCAAGAACATCATAAACCAGTTTCTTCTTGTCTGCTGCGAACAGAAGCAGATCGCCTGCTTTACCATCCATAGCAGCTACCAGTGCATCCATCTCCTCATCTGTCATGAATTTGGCAAAGGAGGATTTTCTTGTGCCGTCTTCTGCGATTGCAATGTATGCAAGCCCCTTTGCACCGTAACCTTTTGCAAATTCTACAAGCTTGTCGATCTTCTTACGCGGCATGCTTCCCTGTCCCTCAGCGTTGATACCGCGAACGCTTCCGCCGTTCTCAAGGGCACTTGTAAATACGGAAAAGCCACAGTTCTTCACGATGTCGCTTACATCATGAAGCTCCATGCCGAATCGCATATCCGGCTTGTCAGAACCGAAACGATCCATTGCTTCCTGCCAGGTGATTCTCTGGATTGGAAGCTTCACATCGATGCCGAGAACTTCCTTGAACAGATAGGAAAGGTATCTCTCGTTTACATCGATTACATCATCAACGTCAACGAAAGAAAGCTCCATATCGATCTGTGTGAACTCCGGCTGACGGTCAGCACGAAGATCCTCGTCACGGAAGCATCTTGCGATCTGGATGTATCTGTCATATCCGGAGCACATCAGAAGCTGTTTGTACAGCTGCGGTGACTGGGGCAGACCATAGAAGCAGCCTGGATGTACACGGGACGGTACCAGGTAATCTCTTGCTCCCTCTGGAGTACTCTTGCCAAGCATAGGAGTCTCGATTTCCAGGAATCCCTCGTTTGTAAAGAAGGATCTGGTAAGTTGCATTACGCGGCTTTTCAGGATCAGGTTTCTCTGAAGGTCCGGACGTCTTAAGTCAAGATAACGGTATTTCAGACGAACGTCCTCTTTTGTTTTGCTGTTCTCCTCAACCGGGAACGGAGGAACCTCTGCCTCGGAAAGAACGCGAAGGGATTTTGCTCTTACTTCGATCTCACCTGTTGCAAGGTTCTCATTGACAGCTCCGCCACGTTTCTCAACAGTACCGGTCACTGCAATTACAAACTCGCTTCTGAGCTTGCCGGCTTTTGCAAAGCCTTCCTCATCAATGGAGCCATTCTCGAAGATCAGCTGCATGATACCGCTGCGGTCACGTAAGTCTACGAAAATGATTCCTCCTTTATCTCTAGCCTTCTGAACCCATCCCATAAGGGTTACTTCACTGCCAACCATCTGTGTGGTCACTTCTGCACATCGGCAGGTTCTGTGCAGTCCCTGCATACTCTCAGCCATTTTGCTGCCTCCTTTTATCTCTTGAAGAATTCCACAAATTCTGTATAGCCTTCTGCAGCCATCTGGTCTTTCTGGAATTTCTTGTTCTTTTTCATAATGGAGATGTTGACCTGGATTCCGGTCTTTCTCTCCTCTTCCGCCTGGCGGAAAATCTCAATCAGCTTGTCAGCCGGCATATTTTTCTCAATGAGATATGCCTTCTTGGTCTTCGCTGTGGGGATCTGGTAGCCTCTCTCCAGAAGAAGCATAACAATACGCTCAAATCCGATGGAGAAACCGCATGCGCTTGTATTGTTTCCGGTAAATTTACCGATCATCTCATCATAACGTCCGCCGCCGCCAACGCTGCCGCCGAACTCATCCATGGAAATCTCGAAGATCGGACCTGTGTAGTAGGACATGCCTCGTACCAGAGTCGGGTCAAATGCCATCTTGAAATCAGCAGTTTTCACAGCTTCTACTGTGGAAATAATGGTCTCAAGATCTGCTGCGATCTGCTCATCCAGCACACCAGAGAGCTTCTCCTTGCAGTATCTTACACCCTGGATGTCAGAGCTGATCTCCTTGAACATGGCAAGGTAAGTGTCAATGCTCTCTTTTGCAAAGCCCTCTTCCTCAAGCTCTTTGGCTACACCCTCAAGACCGATCTTGTCCATCTTGTCAAGGATGATGAATACGGTATCAAAGCTTTCCTTCGGGAATCCGCTGTACTCAGCCATAGCCTTCAGGATACGGCGGTCATTGATGCGGATGGTAAAGTTGTGGAAGTCAAGCTTGCCAAGAAGGGTGGTGGTTGCAAGCACCAGCTCGATCTCAGCCATATAAGTGGGCTCGCCTAAAATATCAATGTCACACTGCATAAACTGACGGAAACGGCCTCTCTGAGGACGGTCAGCTCTCCATACATAGCCCATCTGAAGTGCCTTAAATGGTCCCGGCAGCTCATTGGCGTTGTTGGAGTAATATCTGGAAAGGGGTACTGTCAGGTCATAGCGAAGGCCGGAATCTACAAGATCTGCCTCCTCTTTTGCCTGGTCAAGCTTCAGCTTCTCGCCTCTTTTGAGGATTTTGAAGATCAGCTTCTCGTTGTCTCCGCCCTGCTTGCTGCAAAGGTTCTCAATGTGCTCCACGCTTGGAGTCTCGATTGAAGTAAATCCAAAGGAGCCGTATGTCTCGCGGATCAGTCCGGTAACATAGTTACGGATTTCCATCTCCTTTGGTAAAATATCTTTCATGCCGGTAACCGGCTTCTTCTTTAATGCCATGTTTCCTCCTTCATCAACCAGTTTCCCTGGTATGTACTACTCTTTGAAATGCAAGAAATACTTCCAGATCAAAGTTTTTTATTTCATCTATCATCAGTTCCATCACAGTGCGCCGGTCAAAGGCCTTGCGGTAAGAGCGGTCCTGGCTCAGGGCACAGAACACGTCGCATACCCGCAGGATCCTGGCACCAATGGGAATCTCCTCCCCTGCCAGATTGGACGGGTAACCGCTTCCATCGTAATTCTCGTGATGATAGAGAATACTCTCAAGAACAAAATCTGAATAGCCCTGACCCTTTAGTTCCTCATAGCCAAGGGTGGAATGCATGCGGACATATTTCAGTTCCTCGATCACAAGAGGATTCTTCTCCTGTCCGTTGATGTAGCTTCTCAGCTTCAGCTTTCCAATGTCGTGAAGCATTCCGGCTATGGCAAGGTCATAACACTGCTCATGGGGAAGCCCAAGCTCCGTGGCAAGTGCATAGGCCAGATTGCTGACTGCAATTCCATGCTTCAGCTCTGCAGACAGGTCAAATTCCAGAAGTCTGTCCGTTCCTTCTGACTGGGTTTTCGAAAGCTCTTCCAAGAATTTTCCCTCCCCTCTATAACCAGGTTCCGATTCCTGTACGCTTTCTTTCGATCATCTCATCGATGCGGGCAATGTAGCTGGTTACATCCTTTACATTCTCCACGCGCTCGATCCGTTTTCCATGGTCAAACACCAGCTTGGAAGAACCGCCTGCTCCAAGAGCGATGATGGGCTGTTTTTCTTCCATAATCAGTATATTGTAAATCCCGGCTTTGTCAACCTTTGCGTAGCCTACATTTTCAAAATTTCCCTTCATGTTCTTCTGACGGTACAGATAGTAGGGACCCATTTCCATGGAATAGGCTGTCTGCTGGGTCAGATCCATGATCTCCTGATTGTTCTCAAAGGTCATTTCCTGATATTTGTCACGGAACATATTCAGGCGGGCTGCACGCTTCACAGCCAGGGAATGGACGGTCAGGCTGTCCGGGGAAAGTTCCTTGATCTTATCCAATGTGTTTCTGACCATAGAAATATCTTCCCCAGGCAGTCCCACAATAAGGTCCATGTTAATATTGTTATAATCTAATTCTCTGGCAATCTGAAATGCCTCAATGGTCTGCGCCACTGTATGGCGTCTGCCGATGATTTCCAGAGTTTTCTGGTTCATAGTCTGAGGGTTCACGGAAATTCTGGTCACAGGATATTCCCGGATGGCTTCCAGCTTCTCCCTTGTAATGCTGTCCGGTCTGCCTGCCTCGATGGTAAATTCCACCAGCCCGTCAAATCCGAAGGATTCTCCCAGCTGATCCAGAAGCCTTCTCAGCTGATAAGGCTCCAGGGTGGTAGGCGTACCGCCGCCGATGTAGATGGTGTCCAGCTTGTAGTTCTTCATCATCTTGGCGGTCTCCCGAATCTCAAGACACAGGGCATCCAGATACTCATCCACACGCTTGTGCCAGATCTTCAGCGGGTAGGAACTGAAGGAACAGTACAGACAGATACTGGGGCAAAAGGGAATGCCCACATAAAGGCTGTAGCCGTGCTCATAATCAATATCCTGGAGGATTGCCCGCTCCCGGTTTGCTATGGTGATGGCAAGAGCTGTCTTCTTGGCACTGACCAGATAGTGATCCCTCATTACCTGGGCAATCTCTGTATTCTTCATGCCGCTCTCGATCATCCCCATGGCAAGCTTGGCCGGACGGATTCCGGTAAGGTTGCCCCATGGAAGAGTTCTTCCGGTAAGCTTCACCAGCACATTGTAGAGAACATATTTCAGGCTGTCCTTATTGGCTTTGCGAAGCTCATGGGCGTCCATGATTCGGTGACTTTCCTGCGCGCCGTCCTCTGGCTTCTTGGCCTCTCTGCTTTCTTCTTTCGAATCCGCGTCTGTGATCACAGCCGCCCGTGCAGTACCTTTTTTGTCCTTTGTCTCATAGCGGATGATGAAATCCTTCTCATCCCTCTCCACAGTAAAGAAGATATCGTACTCCTCTTCGTCCTTTTCGTAGAGGCTGTGGATATCTCCTTCCGGATAAAACGCTTTTATTAATTCATATACATCATGCTCGAAATCCCTGTCAAGCAGCAGGATTCCTATTTTACACAAATGGATTGTACCTCTTTTCGTAGCCGATTGTTGTGGAAGTGTCGTGTCCCGGATACACACTGGTGTCATCCGGCAGAGCCGCTAACAGTCTGTGCAGGCTGTCCCGGATCTGGCTGGCACTTCCTCCCGGAAAATCTGTCCTGCCTACAGAACCACAGAACAGAGTATCTCCGCTGAACAGAACGCCTTCCTCTTTCAGATAATAGCAGCAGCTTCCCTTGGTATGTCCCGGCGTATGGATCATCTGGATGGAAAATCCCGCCGCTTCAAATACCTGCAGGTCATCCAGAAATACATCCGGGCGGATGGAGCAGGATTTTCCCATCTGGTCTGTCATATTCACAGAAGGCTCCCGGAGCATTTCCTCTTCCTGGCGACAGGCGTAAACAGGAATCTGATACTTTTCCCGCACTGCCTCCACGCCCATAATATGATCGAAATGACCGTGTGTGAGAAGCACTGCCACAGGCCTGGCGCCCATAGCGTTCACTTTTAATTCTATCTTGGAAGGTGAATCTGCCGGATCGATGATCAGCGCTTCACCTGTCTCTTTATTTTTTGCAATATAGCAATTGGTATATACAGGGCCAAGAACGCACTGCTGTAATTCAAGTTTGCCCATATTCTATCCTTTCACGGCATCAGCCTGTAGTTCTCTCCACATCTAAAACGCTCTCCAGCTGGCGGATCTTCTCAATGAGAGAGTTCAGTTCCTCCTTGCAGCTGACGTTAAAGCTTACGGAAATGGTCGCCTTCTCCTGCTTATTGGTGCGGCAGTTGATATTGCGGATATCGATCTTGCGCTCGGTAAAGACCTTGGAAATATCCACCAGAAGACCGGTACGGTTGTTGGCATACACATTGATCTCTGCCATGTAATGCTCATCCTGCTTGGTCTCCGGCTGCTGCCATTCTGCCTCCAGAAGACGGCTTCTGTCCATCTCAGACATATTCATCACATTGACGCAGTCTGTTCTGTGAATGGTAACCCCACGGCCTCTTGTGACATAGCCCACGATCTCGTCTCCCGGGATCGGGTTGCAGCACTTGGAAAAACGCACCGCCACATCATGGATTCCACGCACTACAATGCCGCTCTTGCTCTTAATATGATGCTTCTTATCCTGATTCTCTGCAGCTGCTGCTTCCAGAACCTCCTCATCTGTAAGGTTCTTCTTATTTTCCTTGTCATAAGCCTCTACCAGCTTATTAAATACCTGGCCTTCCTTCAGGCCGCCATGACCAATAGCAGCCAGCACGGAATCCCAGTCACGGAAGCCATACTTGCGAAGAACCGCATCCATATACTGGGGCTTGGCATAGTTGGCAAATTTAAAGCCCTTGCTCTTGGCATACTGAGCCAGCATTTCCTTGCCTTTCAGAATATTATCTTCCTTCAGTTCTTTCTTAAACCACTGGTTGATCTTATTCTTCGCCTGGGTACTCTTTACCACCTTCAGCCAGTCACGGCTTGGTCCCTGGGAATTCTGGGAAGTGATGATCTCAATACGGTCACCATTCTGGATCCGGTACTCAATGGGAACCAGCTTGCCGTTTACACGGGCACCTACCATTTTGTTTCCTACAGCACTATGTACGCTGTACGCAAAATCAATAGGGGTAGAACCGGTAGGAAGGGTCTTCACATCTCCCTGAGGGGTAAAACAGTATACACTGTCTGCAAACAGATCCAGGTCATTCTTAAGAAGGCTCATGAATTCCCTGTTATCGGACATGTCCCTCTGCCATTCCAGGATCTGGCGCAGCCAGTTTAATTTCTCCTCCTCACGGTTGCCGGAAGAGGTCTTGCCGTCAGAAGCTTCTTTATATTTCCAGTGTGCAGCAATACCGTACTCTGCAGTCTTATGCATCTCAAAGGTTCGGATCTGGATCTCAAAAGGCTGTCCGTTTGGTCCGATCAGTGTGGTGTGCAGGGACTGGTACATGTTTGGCTTAGGCATTGCAATGTAATCCTTGAAGCGTCCCGGAATGGGCTTATACATCTCATGGATCACGCCAAGAGCCGCATAACAGTCCTTCACAGTATCCACCAGAATACGCACTGCAAACAGATCGTAGATCTGGTCAATAGTCTTGTTCTGGTTCACCATCTTCTTGTAGATGCTGAAGAAATGCTTCACACGTCCGTCTACCTGTGCCTTGATGCCTGCTTCCACCATATGCTGCTTCACAGTCTTCACAATATTGCCCACGAACTCCTCGCGGACGCTCTTGCGAAGGGCTACCTTCTCAACCAGATCGTAGTACACATCCGGCTTCAGGTATTTCAGGGAAAGGTCATCCAGCTCTACTTTGATCTTGGAAATACCAAGACGCTGGGCGATGGGCGCATAGATGTCCATGGTCTCCCTTGCCTTCTCCTTCTGCTTCGCAGGAGTCATATACTGAAGGGTACGCATGTTATGAAGACGGTCTGCAAGCTTGATCAGAATTACACGGATATCCTTGGCCATGGCAAGAAACATCTTGCGAAGGCTCTCTGCCTGCATCTCCACCTTATCCGTGGAGTAGGACAGCTGTCCGATCTTGGTCACCCCATCAACCAGAAGAGCCACCTCAGGCCCGAATTCCCTGGTGATCTCCTCACATGTCATCCAGGTATCCTCCACAGCGTCATGGAGAAGTCCTGCGACGATGGTCTCCTTATCCAGTTCCAGATCTGCCAGAATAATTGCTACGCATAACGGATGAATGATATAAGGCTCCCCGGACTTTCTTTTCTGGTCCTTGTGGGCCTCCCGCGCAGTCTCATATGCCTTCTGGATCAGCGTAATATCTGTAGAAGGATGATATTTCTTAATGCTGGCGATCAGCTCATTATATAATACTTCAGGGCTTGTAAAGTCGTGCATGGATTTCACAGCTGCATCTGCCTTCTTCACAGACTCCAGCTTCTCCATATCCTCCTTGGACATTTCAGGTGTCCCGCCCTTTTCTGTAATAACATCAGCCATAATTTACACCTGCCTGTTTCTATACTATCTGCGTCAGCATTTGCCCTCATGATCCATGACAGGCATCTGGCGAAACAGACTCATCCATTTATTTGCCTTCGTAGCGGATTACGGAGGCTACATCATATTTCTCCAGTTTCTTACGTCCCTCAAGGCCTGCAAGCTCCATCAGGAACACGATCTTCACAACCTCTCCTCCGAGCTGCTCGATCAGCTTGGCTGCAGCTTCAACAGTACCGCCTGTAGCGATCAGGTCGTCGATAATTACAACCTTCTGGCCCGGCTTAATGGCATCCTTGTGGATCTCGATCTCTGCCTTGCCGTATTCCAGATCATAGCTTGCGGAAATGGTCTCGCATGGAAGCTTGCCTTTCTTGCGGACCGGAACAAATGGTTTGTGAAGATTGTATGCGATAGGCATTCCAAAAATAAATCCGCGGGATTCGGTACCTACGATCACATCTACGTCAACATCCTTCAGGCAGTCCTGCATGGAATCAATTGCAAGCTTCAGTCCGTCTGCGTCCTGAAGGATACTTGTCACATCTCTGAAAATAATTCCCGGTTCCGGAAAATCCGGTATGCTTCTTACATATTCCTCTATTTTTTTCATAAAGAGCCTCCTCAGATATAGGGATGTGGGGAAAGCAGCAGCCACCCCCGGCATCATAATTATATTTCAGTATACCACTTTTTACATACAGAATCAATGTCAAACCGACACGCTCCCTGCAAATACCGCATTTTTCGTGGTTTTACATGATTATTCACTGATCAGCAGTAATTTTGTATAACAATTTGCAGAGATTCTCTTCCCATATAGGAATTGATTCTTGGGTAATAGGTCACGGAAATGGTCTCATGAGACCTGGCAAAATCCGCGAATTCCTTCGCCTCGCCCCAGTAAAGGCCGTCCATCACAGCACCGGACGGGTCCATCAGCTGCAGCTTCACTGTATTCTGAGTCTTTCCATATATTCCCACTTTTAAAACACGAAGATTTTTCTGGGCAAAAAGAGGCTTGGTATTTCCCTTTCCAAAAGGTTCCAGAATGGAGAGCTGCTCTACCAGTTCTTCGTTAATATAGGAAATAGGCATAGGCACATCAATTACAATTTTGGGAATCATGTCCTCTTCTGTCAGGGTGCAGTTGTCATTGAGAGTCCTTCGAAATGCTTCCACATTTTCTTCCTCAATGGAAAGTCCGGCTGCCATGGGATGACCGCCGTACTGTACCAGAAGGCTGTCGCATTTTACCAGCTCCTCGTACAT
>CAVJRB010000268.1:13647-15684 GCA_963651655.1 bacterium
CCTTTAGGGATTTTTCCCCTCTTGTGAGGACAAAAGTGGGCTTGTGGTATTTCTCCCGGATTCTTCCGGCAATGATCCCTGCAAGGCTTTCGTGGCATTCCGGCAAAAATACTACCATTACCCGGTCGTTTTTCAGACTGCTGCTCTCGATCAGCTTGTAGGCTTCCTCCGTTCCCTTTTCCGTCAATGCCTTACGGCTGTCGTTCAGCGCCTTCAGATCACCTGCAAGCTTCGCGGCTTCTGCCTCATCCTCCGACTGCAAAAGGGCCAGGGAGCGCATTGCGGTATCCAGTCTGCCGCTGGCATTGATGCAGGGGCCAAGACGGAATCCAATGTCGTAAGAAGTGATTTTCTGGTCTTCCAGGCCGATGGCACGGATCAATGCTTTCAGGCCTTTGTTTTTGGTAAAAGGCAGACGGGCAAGTCCCTCCTTTACCAGAATGCGGTTTTCTCCCTGAAGGTCCATAATATCTCCCACGGTGGCGATTGCCGCTGGCTCCAGGAAATCCTCTTTTTCTACTTCCGGAATCCCGTATTTCTCATAAAGGGCAAAAACCAGCTTCATTGCTACCACAGCCCCGCAGATATTTTTGTTGGGATATGTACAGTCCGCCTGCTTGGGATTGATGATGGCGTCCGCTGGAGGAAGGATATAGGTTCTTCCTTCTTCGGTATCAGTAAAGGGCACCTCGTGGTGGTCGGTCACCACCACAGTCATCCCCAGTTCTTTTGCATAGGCGATCTGGCTTGATGCGGAAATGCCATTATCGCAGGTCACAATGGTGTCGATTCCGTCCTCCATGGCTTTTTTGATCAGATGGTCGTGGATTCCGTAGCCGTCTGCCACACGGTCTGGAATGTAAGTGTCCACATTTGCTCCAAGGCGCTTGAAGCCTTTCAAAAGAATGTAGGTAGCTGTCACGCCGTCAATATCGTAATCCCCGATGATCCGCATTTTGGTTCCTGCATCTATTTTCCCGGAAATAATTTCCACGGCCTTGTCAATGTCCTTCAGAAGCTTCCAGGAGGGGATATCTGCCAGGGTTCCATTCAGATATTCTTCTATTGCTTCGTCACCTGTTATGTCTCTGTTGCGGATGATCCTTGCGATTACCGGATCAATCCCATATTTCCTGCCAATTCCCTGGAAATCAGCCTTTTTCGCGGTTACTACCCATTTTTCCATTCTTTTTCTCCTCGTATCATATGGTCTTACGCAATTTTAATATGAATCCGGATAAAAAGCAAGCCGGGACAGGTTTTCACGCCTGTCCCGGCTTAACACCTCTTTTATTTATTTTCTTCGGAAGAGCTGTTCTCGGCATTCTTTGCAGCTTCCTGTGCTGCAAGACGCTCCTGAACTCTCTTGCGGTTTTTCTTCTTCGGCTGAGCCTGTGCGTTGGAAGCCGGAGCACTCTGTGTGTTTGCACTCTGTGCTGTCTTCTTAGCAGGTGCTGCAGTTGCTGCAGCTTTCACAGTATCCTGTCCTGCGCCGATTTTCTTTTTCATTACCAGCCACAGGGAACCTGTAATGCATACGGAAGAATATGCACCGCAGATAATACCAACCATCAGAGGAGCAGCGAACTCACGGATAGAAGATACACCCATGATATAAAGAACTGCTACCATGATAAAGGTGGTAAGGGAAGTATAAATACTTCTGGTAAGTGTCTGTGTAATACTTCTGTTCACCACTTCCTCAATCTCATCCAGACGCTTGCTTCCGTGAAGGTTCTCACGGATACGGTCGAAGATAACGATTGTGGCGTTGATGGAATAACCAACGATGGTCAGCATACAAGCGATAAAGGTATTTCCTACGGAAATTCTGGAAATCGCGTAGAAGGTAAGGACAACCAGTACGTCATGGAGAAGCGCAAGGACTGCACTGCCTGCAAAACGGATATCCTTGAAACGGAACCAGATGTAAAGAAGCATGAAGATTGTAGCCACAGCCACAGCAACGATCGCGTCTTTTCGCATCTCTCCGCTGACGGTGGAGGAGATATTTTCCGCTGTAATGGTACTCTCATC
>CAVJRB010000269.1:0-6376 GCA_963651655.1 bacterium
GTGCCACTCTGTCCTGCGGTTTTCCCGCACAACATTATTCTTAAAAGACGGTAAGGAAATCCCTATCAGCAGGCCTTACCGCCAAAACGTATATGATTTCTTTTCTAATCTTGCTGAGTGATAAGAAAAGATAATTTATCCAAGTCTTTTATTTTTCCCACGGAAATCCCGGTACAGTTTCTGTCTGTTTTTTTCAGAAATCCTGTCAGGGTTTTCCCGGGACCTATTTCAATAAAAGTGTCTATGCCATCTTTTATCATCTGTTCCATGCTCTGCTGCCAGCACACCGGTGACACAAGCTGTCTGACCAAAAGCGGTTTGATCTGCTGGCTATCTGTGATGCATGCAGCCAAAGTATTGGATATATAGGGCGTTTCCAAGGGGTGCACCAAAACCTCCTGCAAAGCCAGTTCTAGCTGTCTGGCAGCCGGTTCTAGGAGGCTGCAGTGAAATGGCCCGCTGACATTGAGTGGAACCACAAGCGCTTTTTCTTTTTCCTTTAGGAGTGTTTCTGCCTGCCTTACTGCCTTTTCTTCCCCTGTGATCACGATCTGGCCAGGACAGTTGTAATTTGCAATAGAGACCGCGCCATCCACTGCTTGGCAGGTTTCCTCCACAGCTTCCGGTGATACCCCGATTACTGCTGCCATGGCACCGCCGGATGGGTATGCTTCTTCCATATAGATTCCCCGTTTTCGCACAAGTGTGAAGATGTCTTCTTCTTTCATTCCCTTAGATGCCAGGATTGCCGTATATTCGCCTAGGCTTAAGCCTGCATTGACCTGCGAGGAAACGCCCATTTCCCTTACTGCGTAAAGGATTGCCGTCTCAGCTGCCACAAGGGCAATCTGTGTGTACTGGGTTTTGTTTAATTTTTCATTTTTTTCAAAGCATAATTCTGCCAGGTCAATTCCGGTGACCTGGCTTGCTTTTTCAAATACTTTTCTGCTCACTTCAAACTGTCCATAAAAGTCTCTGGCCATCCCAAAATACTGCGTACCCTGCCCAGGAAAAACAAATGCAACATTTGACATATATTTATCTCCCTTAATTCATAAACTTCTTTAGTTCATCCATGAAGGTGCTTACGTCTTTAAATTCCCTGTATACGGATGCGAAGCGCACATAGGCGACGGAGTCCAAGTCTTTTAAGTGGCTCATGACGATCTCGCCGATTTTGGTGCTGGAAATTTCTTTTTCTTCGGTGTTGAAGATGTCTCCTTCTACGGCGTCGATCATGGCTTCTAATTTCTCGCTGGCGATGGGGCGCTTGTAGCAGGCGCGGCGGATGCCGTTGATCAGCTTGTTGCGGTCATACTGCTCCCGGTTCAGGTTTTTCTTAATGACCGTCAGTGGAATGATCTCCACATTCTCATATGTAGTAAATCTCTTTCCGCAGGAATCGCACATCCTTCTGCGGCGGATGGAATTGGTTTCCTCTACAGGTCTTGAATCTACTACCCGTGTATTATCCTGATTACAATATGGGCATCTCATATGAACTTGTCTCCCTCCTTTTCGCTCCCCTGTATCAGCCTTTCTAAACGGGCATGCCACTTGTTGGCGGCAGCACTTTATATTAGGTATCCCTCATTTTTTAGGAGCAATTCATTGGCGCTTTTACAGGTATTTTCTCACTTGCCGGAACCAGCACCAATATTTTCTTTCGGTAACATAAAACGGACTGAATTTCTTAATTTTTATTATACTTTAAATATAGAAAGTATGTCAACAAACTCTGGGCATATTTTCAGAATTTTTGCATAATCTCATAAAAAACAGGTATTTTTCATGCGTATCTGCGAATTAAAACAAAAAGAAGTGATCAATATCTGTACCTGCCGCACTTTGGGGTGTCCGGTGGATGTGGAGTTTGACTGCGAAAGCGGGTGCATTACGGCTATTGTGGTTCCGGGACCCGGGAGTTTTTGCTTTTGTTTCTGGGGCCCGGCCAGCGAATATGTCATTCCCTGGAACTGTATCAGGCAGATTGGGGATGACATTATTTTAGTAGAGATTGATGAGAAACATTGTTGTAAAAAAGACTAATGCAGCCGAATTCTGGCAAAATATAACACCAGGCAGGACTTACAAACTATGAAACTTGCTAAGCTCATTGCAATATGGTTTTAAATTGTCAAGGGGCAATAATTTTTATATTTTCCCGAAAAAAGAATATTTATCCTCCGGCATGAGAATCATTTTATTAATCCGTTTACTTATGCACAAAAAGGAGGATTCATAAAATGGCACTTAACAAAGTTGAAATTTGCGGAGTTAATACGTCGAAGCTTCCGGTATTGAAGGCAGAGGAAAAAGAGGAACTTTTTCGCCGGATCAAAGAGGGTGATGAAGAGGCCAGGGAGCTTTACATTAAGGGAAATCTGCGGCTTGTTCTCAGTGTGATCAAGCGTTTTTCAGGCAGCAGTGAAAATATGGATGACCTTTTTCAGATTGGATGTATTGGGTTGATTAAGGCCATCGACAATTTTGACACTACATTAAATGTGAAATTTTCTACTTATGCAGTGCCTATGATCATTGGGGAGATCCGGCGGTATCTTCGGGATAACAACAGTATTCGGGTGAGCCGGTCTTTGCGGGATATTGCTTACCGGGCGATTTATGCCAAAGAGACTTACATGAAAAATAATCTGAAGGAACCGACGATTGCGGAGATTGCAGGGGAGATTGGGATTGATAAGGAGACCATTGTGTATGCAATGGACGCAATCCAGAATCCGGTGAGTTTGTTTGAGCCGGTTTATACGGAGGGTGGGGATACCCTTTACGTGATGGACCAGATCAGCGATAAGAAGAACCGGGAGGAGAACTGGGTGGAGAATCTTTCCCTGCGGGAGGCAATTAACAGGCTGAACAAGCGGGAGCGGCATATTATTGACCTGCGTTTCTACGAGGGAAAAACACAGATGGAAGTTGCCCAGGAAATCGGGATTTCCCAGGCGCAAGTCAGTCGTTTGGAGAAAAATGCGCTGAAAACTATGAGGAATTATTTGAGGGCGTGATGGATAGCGTTACCCGTACGCGCTTTTACAAGGTATATTCACCGCAGGCCGTCGCAACGTTCCGGCAAGCTAGCTGGTAACTGCGACTAAGACGCTCAGGAGAACCTTCGCGCCTAAGTCTCCGTAACCATCGGATCTCGCCTCCACTAAGAGCGCTCCTGAAATGGCCTGCTACATGAATATACCTTGCAAAATCGCTGGTTATTGGCCAGCGACTTTGCTTATTCTAATACTTTCTCCAATTCTTTTACTACAATTTTCAAAGCCTTAATTCTCGCATACTTCTTATCCACGGATTCCAGAATGTGCCACGGAGCGTAGGTGGTGCTGGTTTTGGTGAGCATTTCGTCAACGGCGGTTTCGTAGGCGTCCCATTTCTCGCGGTTGCGCCAGTCCTCGTCGGTGATCTTCCACTGTTTTTCCGGGTTGTTCTGGCGGTCGGTGAAGCGGGCAAGCTGGGTGTCTTTGTCAATCTGAACCCAGAACTTAATGATCACAGCGCCCCAGTCGGACAGCTCCTTCTCAAATTCATTGATCTCATTGTAAGCACGCTTCCAGTCATTTTCACTGCAAAATCCCTCCAGGCGCTCCACCATCACCCGGCCGTACCAGGTGCGGTCAAAAATGGCAATGTGGCCGTCTTTTGGAAGGCGGGTCCAGAAACGCCACAGATAATGGCGGGCTTTTTCATGAGGCTCCGGGCTGGCAATGGGGTGAACCTCAAAGCCGCGAGGGTCAAGGGCCTCTGTGATTCGTTTGATGTTCCCGCCTTTTCCGGCAGCGTCCCAGCCCTCATAGGTGATGATCACAGGCACACGCTTCCGGTACAGGCGGTTGTGAAGCTCACCCAGTTTTTTCTGCAAATGCTTCAGTTCCTTCTTATATTCCTCATCTTCTATCACTTTGTCTGCCAGCTCAATTTCAGACAGCTTCGGCATCTTCACAAGCGGGAATGTATTTGGCAGAAGAGGCGCACTGTGGGCGCTGTTCTGCAGGGCCACGTCAATATTGTTCACCATTGTCTCAAGCACCTGAAGCTCCGCCCATGCCCGGTCCGTGGCATCTATAATATACCAGGGCGCGATCGAGGTGTTGGTGTCCGTGAGATAGCGGTCAAACACCTTCTGGCAGCGCTTATAGTGCTCGTTCTGCCATTTGTCAAAGTCATTCACCCGCCATCTGGTATCGTGGTCCTTGGAAAGGTGATCCATACGGCGTGTCTGCTCTTTTTTGTCGATCTCCATGAAAAATTTCAGTACCAGATAGCCGTTATCCGTCAGCTGCCGCTCAAAATGCTTGATGCTCTCAATCCTCTGGGCATAATCCTCCTCTTCCATTCCATTCAGATATTCCTTGCAGGTCTGCTCCATCCAGCCGGCATCCAGGAAGGTGAATTTGCCCGCTTCCGGGATCTGGTTGAAATAGCGGTACAGAAACGGCCTGCGAAGCTCATCTTCCGTAGGCTTGGACATAGTAGCCACCTTGAAAAAGCGGGGATCAATGTATTTGATCACTTTTCCGATGGTACTTCCCTTGCCGGATGCGCTCCAGCCTTCAAAAAGCACCAGTACAGGAAGCTTGTGCTCTTTCAGCTTCATCTGCTGCTGATAAAGCTTCTCTCCCGCTTCCTTGATTCGTTTCTTCAATTCCTCTTTTTCCGGAATTTCTTCTGGTATCCAGGTTTTCAGCATTGTAATTCCTCCTTTTATTTGATGCGGTGAAACCGTCTCCTGATCAATTTTCTGTATTATATCATAATCATTCCCATTTTGCATGAATTTTACAAACATTTAACCATATTACGGTGGCAAATCTATACAGTTTTCGTATATACAAGATATAGGTTTTATGTTATGATACTGGAAATGGCAAAGACGCAGCATTTTGGATGTTGCGCCTTTCTTTTATGGAAAAATAGTTCCGCAAAATACCAAAGGAGGGATTCCCATGCCTTTATCTGTTTTTATTGAAATGACGCTGTCTGCGATTCTTACGGTGTGGTCGCCGGGGCCAAATAATATCCTGCTGCTGTCTACCGCAAGCAAATACGGAATTTCCGGGAATCTGCGGTTTATGACGGGGATCTGGAGCGGGTCTCTTACTTTGATGTGTCTTTCCGGGCTGTTCTGCAGCACTCTTGGAAAAGTAGTTCCGGGGATCCAGCCTGTGATGAAATATCTGGGTGCGGCTTATGTGCTGTATCTGGCATGGCAGACCTGGCGGCGGCTTCCGCCTTCCGAGGCCGTGCAGGAGAAAAAGCCGACCTGGGTGATGGGATTTTTTCTGCAGATGATAAATGTGAAAATTATTATTTATGGGCTGACTATGTTTTCCGCTTATATTCTGCCTTATGAGGCAAGGGTGCCCATGCTGTTTGGGTTTGCGGTGTATCTGATGTTTCTCGGGGCGCTGGGGAATCTGATCTGGGCGTTTGCGGGAAATGTGCTGAAAAGGTTTTATAATGGGCATTATAGGCTGATGAATGGGGTTATGGCACTGCTGTTGGTGTGGTGTTCCCTGAGAATTGTGGGCCTGCTGTAGCAAAAAACACCTCCTGAAATGTTCTCACATTCCAGAAGGTGTTTTTTATTGGGCACTTATTTAAATGCGTCTACCAGTTCCTGGCCATCATCGTAGCCCTGATTTTTCAGTTCTTCTACGAACCACTCGTCAACGCCCTCTACTGCTTCCTTGAAGGAATCAATATCCATATCCTCTTTTGCGGTGAAGGTAACACCGTTTTTCTCTTCCCAGCGGTTCATGATCTCAGTGTCGCCGGAGCGGTTGATGTAGCGCTCGTATTCCACTGCCATTCTTCCTGCTTTGTCTACAACCTCCTGCTGTTCAGGTGTAAGTGCGTCGTAA
This sequence comes from bacterium, assembly GCA_963651655.1. Classification (GTDB taxonomy): domain Bacteria; phylum Bacillota; class Clostridia; order Lachnospirales; family Lachnospiraceae; genus Blautia_A. Next base: position 5,892 of record CAVJRB010000269.1, read on the forward strand.
ACATCCTGGTTGATGCAGAAGAACAGGCAGTCATAGATTGCATCCCACATGGAGCAGTATGGCTGAACCTCCTGCACGCTGGCTGCATCGATTGCCGGAAGCGGGTTCTCCTGTCCCTCAACTGTGTTCTGTTGAAGAGCCGTGTAGGTCTCGGACCAGTTCATGTTGGTGGCGTCTGCGCCCCATCTCTTGTAGCATTCCATGAGAAGGTTAGAGCCTGCTACACGGATTTTCAGGTTCTTCATATCGTCTACGGATTTCACTTCGCGGACGCTGTTGGTCAGCTCACGGAAACCGTTTTCTGCAATTCCCATGCAGTGAAGGCCGTACTCGCTGAGGATCTCTTTTAATTTCTCTCCTGCCTCGCCGTCAAATTTGGCATCTGCGTCTTCCACGGAATCGTAGATAAACGGCAGGGAAACTACGTTAAATCTCGGGTCAAATGCGGAGTAGATCAGGTTGGAGTGCATGGAAATCTGTACCGG
>CAVJRB010000270.1:0-3736 GCA_963651655.1 bacterium
ATGTCGTCATAGGCCAGACGGTTTACCTTCGCTACCAGCTTGGCATTTGAAATGGTTTTTGCAAAAAGGGACAGGAAAACGTTCTCCTCATCCATATTGGTCAGAGTGACAAAGGACTCCGCACTTCCAAGGCCCTCTTCCAGAAGAAGGGATCTGTCCGTACCGTCTCCATTGATAATGGTGGCATCTGCCAGTTCCTCACTTAAGAACTCACAGCGGTTCTTATCCTTCTCAATTACCTTCACCTTGATCTTCATGGCAAGCAGTGCCTTGGTCAGATAATAGGAAATGGTTCCGCCGCCTACGATAATGGCATTCTTTACCTGATGGGTCTTAAGCCCGATCTTCTTGAAAAATGCCGCTGCATTCTGCGGTGTGGCAAGAATGGACACCATATCTCCATTGCGGATGGTATTGGTACCGCCTGGAATGGTGGTAAAATCTTTTCCCTCAATGGCGCAGAAAAGAACGTCACAGCGGAAATGCTCGGTGATCTCCTGAATACTCTTTCCATCCAGATTGAATTCCGGCATTACCTTAAATTTCAGAAGCTCTACCTTGCCTCTTGCAAAAGTATCAATCTTGATCGCAGAGGGAAAACGCAGCAGTCTGGAAATCTCCTGTGCTGCAGCCAGCTCCGGATTGATGATCATGGTCACGCCAAGGCGCTCCTTGATAAAGCCGATCTCCTTGCTGTAAATCGGATTGCGCACACGGGCAATGGTATGGCAATGCCCTGTTTTCTGGGCAATCAGACAGCACAGAAGGTTCATCTCATCTGATACGGTAACGGCAATGAGAATATCCGCAGTCTCGATTCCGGCTTCCATCAGGGTATTGATGCTGGCACCGTTTCCCACAACACCCATGGCATCTACTTCATCTGTAATCTCATTAATGGTATCTGCATTGATATCAATCAGGGTTATGTCTGTATCTTCTTCCTGTAATTGCTCTGCAAGAGTACGTCCTACTTTTCCGCACCCAACAATTATAATTTGCATAGCTCCTCCAAATGTATAAATTATACTTCATATAAACAGTGCTATTATAGCACTCCTGTATGTTTTTGGAAATAGTCATTTTTTTACAGTATTTCCTGTGACAGGAATGTGTTTTTTCATGGTAATTTTCGAACAAATGTTTACTTTTCGTGATAGATATAGTAAAATAGGAATATCTTATGAAAAACGCAGAAAATTTCTCCTGAAATGGAAGGAGGCCGGTGCTTTCGCACCGGCGCGTATGAAAAAGAAAAATATTAAATTAAGAAAGACTTGGTGCTTTCTACAGTTAATAATATACGAAACAAATGTGACAAAAGTGTGAAATACATTTGAAAAAAGAGTGAAACGATTTTAGATATCAAAGGAATTTGACCAGATGAACGGACATAAATACGAACACAGATGTGCACAGATGCTGCGAAGAAAAGGCTTTCACCATGTGGAGGTCACGAAGAAAAGCGGCGACCAGGGCGTGGATATCATTGCCTACAAGCGTTTTTCCAAGTATGCGATCCAGTGCAAATACTACTCCTATCCGGTTGGGAACAAGGCAGTCCAGGAGGTATACGCCGGGGGCAAATATTACGACTGCGACCGCTGCATTGTTATGACCAACGGTACCTTTACCAAGGCGGCCATCAGTGCAGCCAACAAATTAGATGTGAAATTATGGGAGAACTGCTCCCTTCTGAAAAGTACAAGCCTGGTTTTTGAGGTGATGCGGATCATGAATATCCTGGAGATCATTCTGGGATTTTATCTGCTTCGAGACGCTTTTCCTTTTGCCCGGAAGGATTTCCTGCAGTATTACAGGGAATTATGCCTGATTTTTGCAGGGCTTACCGGCTGGCTTGGATGGGGAAGCTGGTGCGCCAGCTCTCTTTGCAGTGCTTTGTATCTGTTTCTGGGATTTGCCCTGAAGGCTCCTATGTTTTCCGGCTTCACTGTGAATGGAATCAATCTTATCTTTCTGATTCCTGCACTGCTCTATTTCATACATGTATACTTTCTGAAACCCAAGTCATAAACATTTCCGGCGGGTTCTACATAAAATAAAGGGAACGAATCGACTAAGTCTGAAAGGATCTGTTCATGGAAAATTATCAGATGAACCGTTCGGGCTGCCGCCCTTATAATAGAACCTGCGGAATGATGAATCCATCTTCTGCTCCCCACATGGCGCGCCGCCCGGAACCGGACTGCAGCGTCCCTTCAAGAGCTGTCCAAAATAACAGCCAGCAGTCTTCCAATTGTCCCTGTTCTTCCCGTTCACAGGAGAATATGTATGATCATCTGAAGCACCTGGTTCCGGCCATGGCTTATGTGCCATACCAGAATTTTACTTCTGCTTATGACCTCGACTATGCCCTTTCTGTGGGAACTATTTTCCCACAGCTATGCAAGCCATTCTGCGGAAAGCGAGGTGTTCGAAGATGATGAAAAATCAGACCTCCAAGCGTCGCTGCCTGCTTCAGCAGATCAATGAAGTCAGCTTCGCTGTCAACGATATTCTTCTCTATCTGGATACCCACCCGGACGATGAAAAAGCCCTGGCATTTTTTAAAGATGTTTCAGACAGGCGTAACCAGCTGCTGGCAGAGTATGCGAAGGACTACGGCCCGCTGACCGTAGACACCGCATCCAAAACCTGCGAAACTTCATGGAAATGGTCCCAGCAGCCATTCCCGTGGGAAAGGGAAGGAGCGTGATCTTTTATGTGGAATTATGAAAAGCGTCTGCAGTATCCGGTTAACATCACCACGCCAAACGCCAAACTGGCACAGTTCATCATGAGTCAGTACGGTGGCCCCGACGGCGAGATCGGCGCATCCATGCGCTACCTCTCCCAGCGTTTTACCATGCCGAACAGAACTTCTATGGCAGTACTGAATGATATCGGTACGGAGGAACTGGCACACTTGGAAATGGTTTCCACCATCGTTCACCAGCTGACCCGGGATCTTACGATGGAAGAAATTGAGAATTCCGGCCTTGGGCCATATTATATTGATCATACAGTCGGAGTATGGCCCCAGGCTGCAGGAGGCGTTCCATTTAACGCATGTGAGTTCCAGAGTAAAGGTGATCCGATCACAGATCTTTTTGAAAACCTTGCTGCGGAACAAAAGGCACGCTCCACCTATGACAATATCCTGCGAGTAGTACGAAATATCCCGGAAGTTGCTGACCCCATTCGCTTCCTGCGGGCAAGAGAAGTGGTGCATTTCCAGCGTTTCGGCGAAGCCCTGCGCTCCATCCAGGAACAGCTGGATGCTAATAATTTCTACGCATTTAACCCAAGCTTTGACAATCCCTGCAAAGCAAGCTGTGCACCAGAAGCAAGATAAAATGATAAAAAGAAAATTTTGTTTGTAACAGTATCATTCCTGCCGCCCTTGTGCCTGTGACACCTGGGCGGTTTTCTTATCTCATTGAATTCTTTTCATACCCCTTCATAATCAAACGCCGGAATAAAGCTCTCCTTGGCAGTCTCCCCGTCCTGGAAATAGCCGTTTTCGATGCCAAGCGCAATCGCTCCGTCTAACACCTTCTCATATTCCCTTCTTGTCACCTTGCGGTTCAGTTCCGGGAATTTCTCCTGTTTAAAAACTGGCGTGTACTGGTTCATTACGCTGATAAAAATATCATTTCCGTAAGTCTCATGCAGCTCCTTCAGCACAGCCAGGGAATTTCTGGTATGTCCCGGCAGAATCAGGTGGCGGACAATG
>CAVJRB010000271.1:0-4320 GCA_963651655.1 bacterium
CGGCAACCAGAAGGGTAGCCATATGCTTCACCCTCTTTGAAATCAGAAGGATAAATCCAATGGAAATCAGGGAGCCGATAAAAGCTGCAATGATCAGGGTATAAGAGGTAACCGTTGCCGCTCTTCCAAGATAATAAATCATGGTAAGGGCGACCACCATTTTGGCCCCGGAGGAAATACCAAGTACGAATGGTCCCGCGATAGGGTTTTCAAAAAAGGTCTGCAGCAGAAAACCAGACAAAGACAAAGCGCCGCCCAGAATCGCTGCCATTAGGATTCGGGGCAGGCGGATTTTCCAGATAATGCTGTACTCTTTTGTATCTGTTACTTTTTTCAAAAGAATATCTATGATCTCCAACAGGGAAATGTGGACGTTTCCGGTGTTGATGTTCAGCACTGTGATCAGTCCGAATGCCAGGATCAAAAGGATAAAAACCAGGGCATAGCGGGATCTTCTTTTGAAATTTTCCATGTGGAAGCTGGTTCCACCAGGTTGTTTACTCATGATAGGTTTACTCCATTTGTTTTTTTAATAAGGGGAAAGCGGACTACTATACAGAAGTCCGCTTAAAAGTCTGAAACGTTTGCTTAACTTAATTTGTGCAGGAAGGTCATATCCTCTTCGCTGCCGCCTGTGAGCATCAGGTTAAAATCATTGATCAGCTCGCCGATGGTATCCGTATGCTGATACATGGAATTATCGGTGATCCATACATTTCCTTCTTTTACTGCCTTGAAATCAGCCAGAAGGCTGTCCTTGGCCAGAAGGTCGTCAAGGCTTTTTACAGAGGCATCAATGCTGGTGTTGTAGATCAGATAATCCGCATCTACAGCAGTGTTGTAAAACTCCTCCATTGTGATGGAAACAGAGGTTTTGCCGCTGTCATCCTGAAGGTCTGCAAATGCATTTCGTCCGCCTGCAATGTCGATCATGCTGGAAATGTAATCTTTGGGATTGCGGACAACCGGGGACCCGCTGGTGTTGATATAGAAGAATGCCACGGTTTTCTCTGTGTTGGTGAAATCCTTTAATTTCTCAATAATCTGCGCCTGGCTGTCAAAGAAAGCGGCTGCTTCCTCTTCCTTGTTCATCATGGCTCCGTAAAGCTTGATCCACTCGGTACGTCCAAGTGGCTGGCTCTCGTAGCTGGAGCGGTCCACAAATACGGGAATTCCAAGGGTTTCGATCATCTCCTGTACCTTTGGCGCATGGAGGATCATGGTAGATTCAATAGCAAGGTCGCAGTCATCTCCTACCAGAAGCTCGTAATCCGGCTCATCGTATTTGCCTGCAAAAGTCATGTCTCCGTTGTTAATGGCATCCGCCGCTGACTGGATGTACCAGCCGGATGCGTCCAGTCCGGATAATTTGATGGAATCTACACTGCCGATGGCATCAAATAACGCCATGGGGGAGGTAGCTGCCATGTAGATGGTATCAAGAGGCTGCTGAAGCACCTGGATGCTGTCATCCAGTCCCTCCGGCGCCTCCATTCCTTCCGGAACCACAAGATACTGTGCGTCATTATGGACGTCCAGCAGCTTATAGCCATCGTTATAGTAATACACATCAAAGCATTCTGCAAAAGACAGATCCATGGTGGATTCGTAAGTAAGACCGGGAAGCTCCGGTGCTGTATGGTCGGAGGAAGCTTCCACGGAAGCATCTTCTTCAGACACTTCCGTATTTTCTTCTGCCCATACAGGAGTTACTGCTGTAAAAGCCATCACAGCTGCTGCAAAAATGCCAAGAACCCGGTATTTCAGCTTTTTGTTATACATGTTTTTCTCCTGTGGATTATGCCTCTTCATCAGTTTCTGTGAAAATTGCTTCGTATGCCTTGCTCCATTCAGCCTTTGCATCCTCATCCTCTTCGTCTGCGGAACGGTCAACAATAAATGGAATCTTCAGGGTTGCATACTTGGCTGCGGTATCCTTAAGGGCATCCATTTTTTCATCCACTTCTGTCTCATCTGCAGGAAGGACATCAGATGGAAGGATGGCAAGATTACACTGGCTCTTTACAAGCTCCTTGTAATCGGTGTCATCATATTTGCCTGCAAAAGATACAGAGCCGTCTTCCAGGGCTGCAGTAAGGCTGTCGGAGGTTACTTCTTCATTCTCAAGACCAAGGCTTGTGATCTTGTCGGCAACATCAAGCTCGTCCAGGATGTTAAGACCGCTCTCGGATGCAACGTAAACGCTTTCAACTGGTTTCTGGATCAGGATTACGTCCTTGTCAAGGCCGGCCGGGATCACTGCGCCGTCCGGTACGATCAGGTATTTCACAACATTGCCTGTATAAAGCTTCTCTGTCGCAGATGCATCCGGATCTTCTGTGGATGTGGTTTCCTTGGAATCTACGGTTTCCGGTTTTCTTGCGGTGTCTGCGGTCATATCAACCTCAAACAGGGTGATGCCTTTTGCGTAGTTGTACAGCTTGAAGTATTTTGCATGCTCAAGCTTGGTCTCATCCTTGTACTCAAGACCTGTGATCTCCGGTGCAGATTCATCCAGCTTCTTGTTTCCGGTGGAAAGCATGCTGTTCTCATCTGCCGGGTTTTCGGCGTCTGTTTTCTTCGGATCATTTGCACCCTTTAAGGCAACATAAATGGTGTAGGTGATCTCGTGAGCCTGAGACATTCTGGTTGTCATACCGATAATGGTGTTGTTCTGGTTCAACGCTACCGGGATGGTGAAGGTGGAGGTTCCGCCTCCGCAGGATCCGTAGTAGGTGTTGCCGTTTGCTTTTACATAGCCGTAGTATTCACTGCTGAATACGATGGTTGCGTAAGCTTTTCCGCCGGTTACCGTAACCTTGTTGCAGGTGATATTTACCTTGCCGGAGCCGCCCGACCAGGAGAAGCTGTCCGGGGTGTAGGTTCCGTCTGCCAGTGTGGTGGAACTGTTTACAGAGGAAGTTCCGCCGCTAAGGTCAGAGTCGTACTTGGACTCCTTGTCAGGATTTGCATCCGGTGCCTCAGTCGGAGTCGGTGTTTCAGTTGGGGTTGGGGTACCTGTTGGAGCAACACTTGGTGTTGGGGTAGCATCCGGTTTCTGGGTGTCATCTTTGATCTCACCGATCTTATTTAAGGTAGTGGACTCAAAAGTCAGGGTTCTGTCGTACCAGATCTGAGTTCTGTGGGAAAATGCGGCAACTGCAAGTCCTTTGTCCAGGGAAGTTACCGGAATCTCATAGGTGTATTTGCCGTCTGCATTTACGGTATATGGAACCCATTTGGAAGAATCAGCTTTTTCTGCCTGCTCCTTAGTTCCCACAAAGAGATAATCGTATCCGGTACCGCTTAAGGTAAGAACTGCTGTCATTTTTCCGTTTTTGGAAGTGAGGGTGCAGTCTACTACGCGGAACATGGTGGAACTGGAAGTTACATTTACATTGTAGATTCCGTTCTCACATGTGCCGGATGGAACCTTGGTTGGCTCCGGTGTAGCAGTTGGCTCTGGAGTAGCGGTCGGAGCCGGAGTTTCACTTGGAGCTGGTGTCTCACTTGGAGCCGGAGTTTCGCTTGGAGCCGGAGTTTCGCTGGGCTCTGGTGTCTCTGTCGGTTCCGGTGTTACATTTGGCTGCTTTCCATATCCTGGAACTGCCGGAACACTGATGGTAAGAATTCCTTTTTCATACCAGTGCTGGCTTTTCTTGGAGTGGGGTACAACTGCAAGAGTTGTCACATCCTCACTTGCAGGGATTTCAAAGGTGTATGTATAGCCGCCTGCTGCATTTTCTACACCGCGAACAGCTTTTGACTCTTTATCAGCATCGCTGGCGGCACCGAAATAAATCATGTCATAGTTCTGCTTCTCTGTGGAAAGAGTAACCACATATTTGTCACCCTCTAATTTTACAGTAGAACCAGTGATCACGAACATGGCAAACTCGTTGCCGTCCTCTTTTACCAGCTTAATGCCAGCGTCCTTGATCTCGTCGTCGGAAGCTGCCGGTGTCTCTGTTGGAGCTGGTGTAGCAGTTGGCTCTGGAGTTTCGCTTGGTGTTGGAGTTACGGTTGGTTCCGGTGTTACCTCCGGCTCCTGGCCGTATCCTGGAACTGCCGGAACGCTGATGGTAAGGATTCCTTTCTCGTACCAGTTCTGGCTCTTTTTGGAGTGAGGAACAACGGAAATCGTCTGTGTCTCCTTGCTTGCAGCTACTTCAAAGGTGTATGTATAGCCGCCTGCTGCATTTTCTATGCCGCGAACAGCTTTTGACTCTTTATCAGCATCGCTGGCGGTGCCGAAATAGATCATATCATAGTTCTGCTTCTCTGTGGAAAGAGTAACCACATATTTGTCACCCTCTAATT
>CAVJRB010000272.1:0-4531 GCA_963651655.1 bacterium
ATCATAATGATGTTCTTCTCGTAGTCTACCTTGAAGGTGGTTACGCTGTTGCTGGAATGGTTGGCAACGGCAATGTGCTGGTTATCCGGGAAGATTACCAGATCCTTCGGATAATCACCGCTTACCGGAAGCACAAATTTGCGCTCCAGAAGTCCGGTCTCCCCATCTACCTCAAACATGGCAACGGTATTCTCACCGGCTGTGGTGCAGAACAGATGCTTGCCGTCCGGTGCAAGTGCAAGTCCGGAAGCTGCATTGTGGGAAACACCAGCCTCCTTCTTCGCCAGAGTGGATACGCTCTGAAGCAGTTCAAACTCCGGAGCATCTCCGCTTCCGTCATAGCTGTACACCTTGATCTCATTGCTCAGCTCAAACAGAATGTATGCAAAACGTCCGTCTGCGCTGAAGCGGATAATACGCGGGCCGCTCTCTCTCGGGCAGCGGACAATGTCTACAAGCTCAAGCTTGTCTGTGCGCTTATTGATGCGGTACACCTTTACCTGGTCGATACCATTGTCTACTGCACAGAGATACTTGTTGTCCGGTGTGGGACGCACGCAGTTTACATGCGGGCGGAAGTTGCGCTCTGCCACGCTTCCAAGTCCTGTATGGAACACGCCGTCCATAACGCTTCCCAGACGTCCATCCTTATGTGTATGCACAACTGTCACCTTGCCATCATGATAGCCTGCAACGTAAAGATATTTGCCGTCTACGTCTGTTGCCAGGAAGCATCCGCGCATGCCGTCGATATCAACGCTGTTGATACGGGACAGATCACCGTTGTGATCACGCTTGAAAACCGCAACTCCTTCGTCCTCGATGGAATACAGATATTTGCCATTCTTGGACACTGCGGTATAAGATGCATTGCTTACTTCCACTTCGCTTCTCTCTGTGAGAGTACCTTCTTCCAGGTTCACGTCATAAACCTGGATTCCTTTGCTGGTTCCGTGAGTATAGGTACCTACATAAGCCACATATTTCTTCCCCATTTGTCTAGCCTCCTACAATCTCATTTCTGGAAACCATTTGCTTTCGCTGCTTTTCCGTTCTCAATCTGCAGCGTTCCTGGTTACTGTTGGGTGTCGCAGTAACTGATTTGGTTTCTTTTATGTAATTTGTAACTGAATTATACCACACCCAGTTTCAAAGAACAAGCTTTACTGCATCCAGAGTTTCCATAATAATTTCATCTGTGTGGGCAGCAGATAAGAACATTGCCTCAAACTGGGAAGGTGCCATGTGGATTCCCATTTTCAGCATTTTCTTAAAATACTCTGCAAAGGCCTTGGTATCGGAGGTTTTGGCGGAAACATAGTCCACTACAGGCTGTTCGGTAAAGAACAGGCTTCCTAAGGAGCTGATGTGGTTCATCTGTACCTTCCGGCCCTTTTCCCGGGCAATTTTTTCCATGCCGCCGTAAAGCATCTGGCCTTTGGCTTCCAGTTCTTTATAAATTTCCTGATGATCGTATAAATGTTTCAGCTGGGTCAGGCCTGCTGCCATGGCAACCGGGTTTCCGCTTAAGGTTCCTGCCTGGTAAACCTTTCCTGCCGGGGAAACCAGCTCCATCACGTCTCTTCTTCCGCCGTAAGCGCCCACAGGCATTCCTGCGCCGATGATCTTACCGTAGGTCACAAGGTCCGGAGCCAGACGAAATCCTGTGATAACCTCATCGAAAATAAGAAGTGCATGATACTGATCACAAAGAGCCCGAAGTCCCTCAAGGAAGCCCTCGCACGGAGGAACCACACCCATGTTGGCTCCAACTGCCTCCACGATCACAGCTGCCACCTGGCCGTCTGCCTGTTCAAAAAGAGCCTTCACGCTGCCAAGGTCATTGTAAACTGCCAGCATGGTATCCTCTGTACATCCCTTTGGCACGCCTGCGCTGTCCGGCACGCCGCTTGTCATGACACCGGAGCCAGCGCTTACCAGCATGGCATCGCTGTGTCCATGATAGCAGCCTGCGAATTTGATGATCTTATTTTTCCCGGTAAAGCCTCTGGCAACACGGATGGCACTCATAACAGCCTCTGTTCCGGAATTGACCATACGGATCATGTCCACATGAGGGATCCTCTCGCAGATAAACTCTGCCATCTCCACCTCGATCTCAGTGGCACAGCCAAAGCTTAAGCCCTTCTCACAAGCTTTCAGCACGCTTTCCCGGATGGCAGGGAAATTATGGCCAAGGATCATCGGTCCCCAGGAATCAATGTAATCAATGTAGCGGTTGCCGTCCACATCGTAAATGTAGCAGCCGTCTGCCCTGTCAATAAATCTTGGTGCCTCTCCGATGGAGCCGTAAGCACGCACCGGGCTGTTTACGCCTCCTGGAATCCTTTTTACTGCTCTTTCAAAAAGCTTCTCAGACTTTGTCATCAGCCGATTCTCCCTTCGTCCATCATTTTTGCGATTTCCTCTGCAAAATAGGTGATATAGATCTGGGCACCGGCACGGTATGCGCCAACTGCCATTTCCCCGATAATGCGCTCTTCATCGATCCAGCCCATTTTGGCTGCTGCCTTTACCATTGCGTACTCGCCGCTTACGCTGTACGCAGCTACCGGAACATTCACGGCCTTGGAAATCTCAGATACCATATCCAGATAGGACATTGCCGGCTTCACCATAATAATGTCTGCGCCCTCCTCAATATCCATAAGAGCCTCTTTCATGCCCTCTCTTCTGTTGTGGAAATCCATCTGGTAGCTCTTGCGGTCGCCAAAGGCCGGGGCACTGCCTGCAGCATCACGGAACGGGCCGTAGAAAGCAGAAGCATATTTCACTGCATAGGACATGATCGGGATATTGGAAAATCCGCCCTGATCCAGTTCCTTACGGATTGCTGCCACACGGCCGTCCATCATATCAGAAGGCGCGATCATATCGGATCCTGCCTGTGCGTGGGACAGGGCTGTTTTTGCAAGAAGCTCAAGTGTCTTGTCATTGTCCACATCATGGCCGCAAAGCACGCCGCAGTGTCCGTGAGAAGTATACTCACACATGCAAACGTCTGTCACATAATACATTTCCGGAAATCTTTCTTTAGCTGCACGAAGGGCTTTCTGCACAATGCCGTCCTGGGCATAGGCGCCGCTTCCGATCTCATCTTTATGATCCGGAATTCCAAAAAGCATGATGCTGCTTACCCCTGCTTTTTCCAGCTGCTCTAACTTATAAGGCAGGCGGTCCAGGCTGTAGCGGTACTGGCCTTCCATAGACGGGATCTCTTCCTGGATCCCGGTTCCTTCCATAACAAATAAAGGATAGATCAGGGAGGATTTGTCCATTCTGGTTTCCCTTACCATTTTGCGCAGGGTTTCCCCGCCTCTTAATCTTCTTGGTCTTTTGATCAGTTCCATTTCTCTTCACTCCTCTTTAATGTTTCAACCAGCTCGATCAGGCTGTCGATGGTGGCTTTCTCTGACATATAGGTCTGCATTCCATAAGCATCTGCTGCGGCTTTGGTCTGTTTGCCAATGCAGGCAGCACGCACCCTGGAATAGTCCAGTCCGTTTGTACTCTTCACAAAGCCTTTCACAGTGGAAGCGCTTGTGAATACTACCATATCAATGTTACCTTCTTCAAATTCCTTTTTCTCGTCGATCAGCGGGCAGTTCTGGTAATCGGTTTCATAAGTAGGCACATCCTCAACTGCGGCACCTGTTCTTTCCAGCTCTTCTACCAGGGTCTTGTTTCCAAGCATAGCTCTTGGAATCAGGATTTTTTCTTTTCCTGTCAAAAGGCTGGCAAGCTCTTTGCCCAGGGTGTCGCCGTCATAGACAGAGGGCACGAAATCTGCGTAGATGCCTCTTTCCAGAAGCTTCTTTTTGGTGCCCTCGCCGATGGCTGCGATTTTGACGCTGCCAAGGCAGCGGATGTCCACTTTCTTTTTGCCCAGTTCCCGCCAGAACACTTCCACGCCTGCGGGGCTTGTAAATACCAGCCAATCATAGGTGTTAAGCTTTGCAAACGCTCCATGAAGCCTGCTCTGGTCCTCAAGAGGGCTGATGCTGATGGACGGAAGCTCCAGTACCTCAGCGCCTTTTTCCCGAAGCTTTGCTGCGGTTCTGGAAATATTTTCCCTTGGTCTTGTGACAAGGATCTTCCATCCCGCCAACGGCAGCTTCTCATACCATGCAAAATCTTCAGAAAGGGTACAGACTTTGCCTACCACAATAATGGCCGGAGTCTTGATCTTCTGTCTGTCGGATTCTTTTTTCAATGTGGAAATGGTGGCGATCACTCTTCTCTGGCCTGCTGTAGTTCCCTTGGATAATACGGCTGCCGGCATATCCGGATCCATTCCGGCCTCCATCAGGCCTTTGCAGATGTCTTCCATGGCCGTTAAGCCCATGAGGAAAACAAGGGTTCCTTTTGTGTGAACCAGAGCTTTGAAATCAATGTCGTATTCCATTCCCTGGCGCTTGTGTCCGGTAATGATGTGCACAGAGGAACAGAAATCCCTGTGGGTTACCGGAATTCCGTTGTAGGCAGGCACGGAAATCGGAGAGGTCACTCC
>CAVJRB010000272.1:4541-5798 GCA_963651655.1 bacterium
CTTCATAGGGAACCCCTTCTTTCGTAAGAAGCTCCAGCTCCTCGCCGCCTCTTCCAAATAAGAAAGGATCGCCGCCTTTGAGGCGCACTACCCGGTTTCCTTTTTTCGCCTCGTCGGCAAGAACCTGGTTGATCATATTCTGGGGCATCATGTGATGTCCGGCACGTTTTCCAACGTTGATCAGTCTTGCATCCGGCGAGATCCTGGTGAGGATTCCCTGGCCTACAAGGCTGTCATAGACCACTACATCTGCTTTTTCCAGCACGTCTGCGCCCTTTAAGGTGAAAAGGCCTGCATCTCCAGGGCCTGCACCAACCAGCCAGACTTTTCCCATCTCTTTTCTTTCTTCCTGTTTTGCCACTTTATATTCCTTCTGACAGCGCTCCTTCAGCTCCTTTGCAAGAGCGATTCCAAGCGCTTCGGCCTCTGATACGGCTCCCGTTTTGCTTCCTTTGAGATAATGTCCGGTCTCTTCCTCATAGTAAAGGCCGCACAGCTTTAACTGTCCCTCCTGGATCTGACCGTAAGCTGCCACAGGGGAGGTACACCCGCCGTTTAAATATCTCACAAATGCACGTTCTGCAAGGGCAACACTGTGTGCTTCCGGGTCATCGTAGCCTTTCAGATACTCATAGTCCAGTCCTTTTTTGCCCTGTACCGCAAGGATTCCCTGGCCTGCTGCCGGGAGGATCTCCTCTGTGTCAAAATAGCGGCTGATTCTTTTTTCCAGGCCAAGGCGCTTCAGTCCTGCTGCTGCAAGAACAAGGGCAGAATACTCTCCGGAGTCTAATTTCTCCAGTCTTGTCTGAAGGTTTCCGCGGATACTTTTTACTTTTACATCCGGGAAAATTTCCTGCAGCTGCAGCTTTCTTCGCAGGCTGGAACAGCCGATGGGTTTTGAGGCATCCAGTTCTTCACAGCCTCTTGGAAGCACCAGAACATCTCTTACATCCTCTCTTTTGGAAAATGCCAGGATGGGAAGCTCTTCGGATTCCTCCATAGGCATGTCCTTCAGGCTATGTACGGACAGCTGGCTTCTTCCCTCCAGAAGGACCCGGTCCAGTTCTTTTACAAAAAGGCCTTTGCCCCCAATTTTATCCAAAGTACGGTCCAGGATCTTGTCCCCGGTGGTTTTCATGGTAAGGATATCCACTTCCATGTCCGGATGATTCTGTACAATGAAGTCCTGTACCATCTGGCTTTGAAGTACGGCAAGCTTGCTTTCCCTGCTGCCGATCACAATTTTATTACTCATAA
>CAVJRB010000273.1:0-2072 GCA_963651655.1 bacterium
TATTAGTATAACAAAGGGGTATAAGATTGTCAACACATTTTTTGAAAAAATTTAAAAAATTTTATTTTCTTTTTGAAAAAAAGAGGAATTTGAAATTTTGTGTAGAATATAATTAATAGGAGGAAGATTATCAATACACCTGTCAGTCTTTGGAGGATAGTGAATCTATGAATATCAGAGAGAGCATGGAAGAAAGAGAACTGGAGCTGCTCAGCCCTTATGCGGCGTACAGCGGCAAGTCCAGGGGAAGAGACCGCGAGGAGGAAGAGTGCGATGTGCGCACTGTGTATCAGCGGGACCGTGACAGGATTCTGCACAGCAAGGCTTTTCGCAGAATGAAGGATAAGACACAGGTGTTTCTGGCACCGGAGGGAGATCATTACAGGAACCGGCTTACCCACACATTAGAGGTTTCCCAGATCGCCCGTACCATAGCCAAGGCGCTGCGGCTGAATGAAGATCTGGTGGAAGCTATAGCTTTAGGCCATGATCTTGGACATACGCCCTTCGGGCACTCAGGAGAGACAGCACTGAACCAGGTGCATCCAGGCGGTTTTGCCCACTATCAGCAGAGTATTCGTGTGGTGGAGGTACTGGAGAAGAACGGAGAGGGGCTGAACCTTACCTGGGAGACCAGGGACGGAATCCTGAACCATCGCACCAGCGGCAGTCCGTCTACACTGGAAGGACAGGTGGTACGCTTTTCCGATAAGATCGCATATGTCCACCATGACATGGACGATGCCCAGAGAGCCGGAATTATCACAGAGACGGATATTTCATCAGGCCTCAGGGAGTTTCTGGGACAGACCACAAGAGAGAGGCTGAACACCTTTGTCCATGATGTGATCGAGAACAGCATGGATAAGCCGTCTATACAGATGTCCAAGCCTGTGGAGCAGGCACTGATGGATCTGCGCCAGGAGATGTTCCAGAAGGTATATCTGAATCCCATAGCGAAAAAGGAAGAGTCCAAGGCAATCAAAATGCTGACGGAACTTTACCAGTATTACATAGACCATCCGGAGGCCATGTCCAGGGAATACCTTGCCCTGATCGAGAAACGGGGCGTGCCCAAAAGCAGGGCGGTATGTGACTGGCTGTCAGGCATGACGGATCAGTACTCCATGAAGAAATTCAAGGAGATCTTTATCCCGAGAGCCTGGGAGGTATATTAGAAATGGAGGATAAGCATGCGTTATTCTGACGATATCATTGAAGAAGTACGTATGAAAAATGATATTGTAGATGTGATATCCCAGTATGTGAGACTGACCAGAAAGGGAAGTTCCTATTTTGGTCTGTGTCCTTTTCATAATGAGAAGACGCCGTCCTTCTCCGTGACCCCGTCCAAGCAGATGTATTACTGCTTCGGCTGCGGAGCGGGAGGGAATGTATATAATTTTGTAATGCAGTACGAGAATTATTCCTTTGGAGAAGCCCTTTCCCATCTGGCAGAGCGTGCCGGAGTGGAGCTTCCCAAAATCGAATATTCTCAGGCTGCCAGGGCGAAGGCCGAGAAACGGGCCACCCTGCTTGAGATCAACAAGAAGGCAGCCCAGTATTTTTACTACCAGCTGCGCCGTGAAAACGGCAAAACCGCCCACGACTATCTGACAGGCAGAGGCCTGAGCGAGGAAACGATTAAGAAATTTGGTCTTGGCTATTCGGACAAGTACAGTGATGACCTGTACAAATATCTGAAGGCTCAGAATTACACCGATGACCTGCTGCGGGAATCCGGACTGTTTAATGTGGATGAGCGGCAGGGCATGTACGACAAATTCTGGAATCGTGTTATTTTCCCCATTATGGATGTAAATAACCGTGTGATCGGGTTTGGCGGCCGTGTAATGGGAGACGGCAAGCCCAAGTATCTGAACTCCCCGGAGACCCAGATTTTTGATAAGAGCCGTAATCTTTACGGACTGAATATTGCAAGGACCACCAGGAAAAATTACTTGATCCTGTGCGAGGGCTATATGGACGTAATCTCCATGCACCAGGCAGGCTTTACCAATGCGGTAGCCTCCCTTGGAACTGCTCTTACATCCGGCCATGCAAGCCTGGTG
>CAVJRB010000274.1:0-2345 GCA_963651655.1 bacterium
ACAGTCAATTTTTTCTCATTTTGTTAATTTTTCTTTTTTCTTCCAGTATTCAGCACCAGATGACGGGGTACGCCGTTCACCATGATTGGCTGATAATCGCCCTGGATCAGAGGCTTGATGTAGTCAATGAAGTCCTTGGTCACGTTATTTGCTTCTTTGTTCATCCAGTTTCTCGGAACCAGCTTCTCTTCATTTGCAATGCGGTGCACATCGTAGATTCCGGTGGCTGCCATGTACGGATCATCGGATACACGGTCGATGACTACCATCTTGCCGGTATCCCCTTCGTCTGCTGCCTTTACTGCAGCACCGCCAACCATCATAGCCTCATCAATATCCACCCGGGATGCCATGTGGGAAGCGCTTCTCTGAAGGGTGGAGAGCTCTACGGCACGGGTTTTGCAGCCGCACTCTGCTGCCAGGAAGTTGGCAAGGTAAGTGGCAGTTCCCTGAAGCTGTTTGTGACCGAATGCGTCCACGTAGTCTCCTACGCTTCCAAGCTCACATACGTAGCGTCCGTCAGCCAGCTTGATTCCTTCGGATACTGCGATGACAACAGAGGATTTTTTCTTCAGGAGGTCTTTTACCTTGGCAAGGAATTTCTCAATGTCAAAGGGAACCTCCGGCAGATAAATAAGGTCCGGTCCTTCGCAGTCCTCGGATTTGGAAAGGGCGGTGGCACCTGTGAGCCAGCCGGCATTTCTTCCCATGATCTCCATGATGGTGATCATATTCTTCTTATAGGTAAGGCCTTCTGCGTCGCGGATCACTTCCTTGGTGGAGGCTGCAATGTATTTGGCTGCACTTCCAAAGCCAGGGGTGTGGTCGGTAAGGGCAAGGTCATTGTCAATGGTCTTGGGTACGCCAAGGAATTTCTGGGTCTGACCGGTGATGATGGCGTAATCGGACAGCTTCTTGATGGTATCCATGGAATCATTTCCGCCAATGTAAATGAAGGCGTAGATTTCCAGTTTGTTCAGGATCTCGAAGATTTTCTCATAGATGGCTCTGTCTTCGTGGATTTCCGGAAGCTTATAGCGGCAGGAACCAAGGAAAGCAGACGGGGTCCTCTTCAGAAGCTCAATGTCAAGCTCGGAATGGATCTGGGTAGAAAGATCGATATACTGTTCATCAAGAAGGCCCTGAATTCCGTGAAGCATTCCATATACCTTGTCAAAGCCGCGCTCTACTGCGTTCTTGTATACGCCAGCAAGACTGGAATTGATTACAGATGTGGGGCCTCCGGACTGTCCTACAATAATATTTCTTTTCTTTGCCATTGTGGTATTCCTCCTCTATTTCGAATGAATATGGGTGCCAAATTCGTTTTGGCTGTTCACCCTATAATTGTACAGTTTACCAAAGTCATATGACAAAGTCAATGTATTATTGTCTATTTTGCATATTTAATTGTAATTTTGTTCTGTTTTTATATGCATTATTTTTAATTTAGACAAATCCGATAACTTCGCAGGGAAAAATATGCAGAATGGGGAAAAATTTTTGATTTCGGTGATACAGATTTGCAAGTTAAGATACACAAGCAGGGGATGTGGTGTTATAATGGGCATTAAGAATCACATCAGACGCAAACGGAGGTTTACAGCATGAAACGAATTTTGGAAAATGACTTTCTGAGAGTAACAATTGACGATCATGGTGCTGAGCTGGTCAGCATTTATGACAAGGAGAAGGACCGGGAAGTGATCTGGCAGGGAGATCCCAAGTTCTGGGGACGCCATGCGCCGGTGCTTTTTCCCAATGTAGGCAAGCATTATGGCAATCACTACCGCATTCACGGACAGGAATACGCTTCCAAGCAGCATGGATTTGCCAGGGATACGGATTTCACATGCATTGATTCCACACCGGATTCTGTGACCCATCAGATCCGTTCTACCGAAGACACCCTTAAGGTTTATCCTTTTGACTTCGTGCTGCGCATCCGCCACATTCTGAAGGGGCGCACTCTTACCATCAGCTGGAAGGTTGCAAACAACAGCGAGAAAGACATGTATTTCGCCATCGGCGGACATCCGGCATTTAATGTCCCGGTTCTGCCGGATACCAAGAGAAGTGATTACCGCCTGACCTTTGACGGACAGGACTGCCTTACCTACCTTCTTCTGGATCCTGAGACCGGCACAGCCAAAGCAGATGAAAAAGCTGCTCTTAAGCTGGAAAATGGTACCTGCCAGATTGATGACCATATGTTTGACCATGATGCGCTGGTATTTGACAACCAGATCACCCGGGCCGGAATCGCACTTCCGGACGGCACACCTTATCTGGAAATGCGCTGCGTGGGCTTCCCCAACTTCGGCATCTGGTCCGCTTCCCAAGAC
>CAVJRB010000275.1:0-3555 GCA_963651655.1 bacterium
TGGATTCAGATATGTTCCAATGCAGTAGTTATGTAGGTATTACAGCAGGGGCTTCAACCCCAAAGAAAATTATTGAGGAGGTTCAAGAACATGTCAGAATTAAGTTTTGAACAGATGCTGGAAGATTCCGTAAAAACAATCAGAAATGGAGAAATCGTACAGGGAAAGGTCATCGATGTAAAAGAAGATGAAATTATCCTGAACATTGGCTATAAGGCTGATGGTATTATCACCAAGAGTGAATATAGCAATGATCCTTCCGTAGTACTTACCGACGCTGTACATGTAGGTGACTCTATGGAAGCCAAAGTGCTTAAGGTAAACGATGGCGAAGGCCAGGTTATCTTAACCTACAAGAGACTTGCTGCAGAGAAAGGCAACAAACGTCTTGAGGAAGCATTCGAGAACCAGGAAGTATTAACTGCTCCTGTAACTCAGGTACTTGACGGCGGATTATGCGTAAACGTTGAGGAGACTCGCGTATTCATCCCTGCAAGCCTTGTTTCCGATACTTATGAGAAAGACCTCAGCAAATACGCTGATCAGGAGATCGAATTCGTTATCACAGAGTTCAATCCAAGAAGACGCCGCATCATTGGTAACCGCAAACAGCTTCTGGTTGCTGAGAAAGCTAAGAAACAGCAGGAGCTTATGGAGCGCATCCATGTTGGCGATACAGTAGAGGGTGTTGTTAAGAACGTTACAGATTTCGGTGCATTCATCGATCTGGGCGGCGCTGACGGACTGCTTCACATCTCTGAGATGTCCTGGGGCAGAGTAGAGAACCCGAAGAAGGTCTTCACAGTTGGTGAGACTGTTAAGGTTATGATCAAAGACATCAAGGGCGAGAAGATTGCTCTTACAATGAAATTCCCGGAGGAGAATCCATGGCTTACAGCAGCTGAGGACTTCGCAGTTGGAAACGTAGTAACTGGTAAAGTTGCTCGTATGACAGACTTCGGTGCATTCGTAGAGCTTGCTCCTGGAGTAGATGCACTTCTTCATGTATCTCAGATTTCCAGAGAGCACGTTGCAAAACCATCTGATGTACTTTCCATCGGACAGGAAATCCAGGCTAAGGTTGTTGACTTCAATGGCGAAGACAAGAAGATCAGCCTGAGCATGAAAGCTCTTGAGGCTCCGGCAGAGGAAGCACCTGTAGAGGAATAATGTAAAGAATTACCGCCATTCACAGGCTATTGTGAATGGCGGTTGCTTTTCGTATCAGAATGAGAACTGGTAAGTTTGGCTTATCAGAAATTTAAGGAGGCATTTTCCGTGATGGAAGATGTCTCCTTTTAAATTTTGTAAAAAGTGAATTAGAACTTTTTACAAAATTTAGAATTCGGTTAGCGTTGGGAGCGAAGCTTTTATAATCCTTCTTACTTCAGCTTCCAGAACAAATATTCCATGGTATGTACCAAATATTGTCTCTGCTTTTCATAATTCTGCAGAAACTCTTCCGAGCAGGGGAACCAGGTATAGCAGGTATCCCTTGTGGCGGACTGCTTCAACCCCTTTTCCATAAATTTGCTGATGGATTTGGGGACGGCCATGTCTTCGCCGGGGAGATAGTCGTAATGCTTGTAATCACTGTAATACTGGCGGATCCGTCCGTTTACAGGGTGGGTAAGCACGCTTACCAGATTTTCTTGCCCGGTAATATAGAACTCTTCGGTGCGGTTGGAAAAGGCGGCAGGAAGAGTATAGGGAAGCTTCAGCTGCAGAATCAGGTTTTCCCCATCGAAATCCGCTCCGTTTGCCTGGAAATCTCCGTTTTTCAGGGAAAGATATCCCATCATCTTAAACACATCTCCAAGACCCAGAAGGTCCTCCATATTATGCCCCATCACAATATCCAGATCTGTCTGTTCTCTGTGAGACATATATTTTTTGTAAATGCGGATGCAGTCACCGCCGTTGCAGTAGACTCGCCTGTGCTCTCCCAGAAAGGCCTCCATCTGTTCCTGCTTCAGTCCTGGAAGCTTCAGAAATCCCTTTAAGGGCCGAAGAATCTTGTAAAGATCAACAGAAGGAATCCCCTCAAACGGGTCCGGCAGCTCATGGAACGCAAGCCGTGCCTGAAGATAAGGCTGGTCGAAAGCGTCTCCGTTATATTGAATGGTGCAGGTGAATTTTTTCAAAAATTCGGAAAAAATCTCCAGAAGCTGCTTTTCTTCCCGAAAATCCGGTGCCAGCCACTGATACAGCTGCCAGCCCTCATTTTCTTCATAGCACACAGCTCCGATCATGTATAAAAAAGAGGAATTTCGTCCTAATCCGGTAGTTTCGATATCGTAAAATAAAGGGGCAAAATCTCCCTGATTTTCCCCGTTCCCAGATAAATTTTTAACAGTCTCAAAGTCTGGAAACCCTTGTAAAATCGGCATTTTTTTAACAATCATCCTGCTTATACTCCTTTCATGGATTGTATTCAATTATACACAATTTTTTTCTTTTTAGGTAGTGAATTTTTTTACAAAATGAGGTATAGTAGAATATAGAGAATAGTCAGAATATATAAAATACCAGGGCCAAAAGTTCAAAAAGCTGTAAGGAGCAAGTCCTGGTATTAATAAAAAGAAAAGGAGAAACACATGTGGGATTTAGCAATTAATGGAGTGGATTTCTATCACATTGCCAACTGGTTTTACATATACAGTTTTCTTGGCTGGCTGTGGGAAACCTGCTATGTATCTGTAAGGAAAGGCAAGCTGATCAACAGGGGCTTTATCAACGGTCCGTTGTGTACCATCTATGGCTGCGGAGCACTTGCCGTTTATCTGATCCTTCTTCCGGTAAGCGAAAATCTGCTTCTTTTATTCGTAGGAGGAATTATAGTCGCCACTGCACTGGAATATGTGACAGCGGCATTGATGGAGAATATTTTCCATACATCCTGGTGGGATTACAGCGATAAGAAATTTAATTTCCAGGGACGTATCTGCCTTGGCTGTTCCCTTGGATGGGGATTGTTTACCGTAGGGCTTTTTCGGGTGCTGCACCCGGTTGTATCGGATTTTGTGGAGCTGTACTCCAGGCGAACCGGAGAGATTGCAGTCTGCGTGATCACAGTGGTCTACATTGTGGACTTTGCTTTTTCCGCAGCAGCAGCATTCCACATCCACGAGCGCATTCCTGCATGGGAGCAGGCGCTGGACCAGATGCGTGTGGAGCTGCTTGTGCAGGCACGTGAGAAGATGGAGAACCTGGAAGAGAACAGCGGGCTTTCCCGTGAGAAAATTAAGCAGCAGGTGGAGGATAAGCTTGGCCGTCTGGACGATATCGCCCTGATCAAGGAACTGGAAGAGAAGCGTTCCGCTATGATGACCGATATCTCCGAGGAACTGCAGAAGCGCAAAGAGGCAATGGCAGGAAAAGTTGGCCACAACATGCAGCGTTTCGTAAAGGCATACCCGAACCTGAACCGTGGATATAAGATCCACAAAAAATACGGCTTCGGCAGAAGAAATAAAGATGTTGACCAGAAATAACAAAAACCTGTGAAGCAATATAAATAATCATAACAACTTCTGGCGGTCAGAACAATCAGAC
>CAVJRB010000275.1:3565-5223 GCA_963651655.1 bacterium
TTGCTGCGGACAAAAGAGTCAGTGATCAATACTATAAAGGCGGTGAATATTAGTGCGGTTAACTTTTAAAGGCGGCGTACATCCCTTCGAGGGAAAAGAAATGTCAAAGGACTGCCCGGTGGAGAAATATCTCCCCAAGGCTGATCTGGCGTATCCATTGTCCCAGCACATTGGTGCTCCGGCCAAGCCTGTGGTTGCAAAGGGCGACCATGTGCTGGCAGGACAGATGATCGCAGAAGCAGGCGGATTTGTATCTGCCCCCATTCATGCTTCTGTATCCGGAACTGTGAAAGGCATCGAGAAACGGCTCACAGCTACCGGAAGCATGGTAGATTCCATTATTGTGGAAAATGACGGATTATATGAGGAAACAGAGTTTACTCCAGCAGATCCGGCGGGGCTGACCCGTGAGGAAATCATTGGAAGAATCCGCGACGGCGGTGTCGTAGGACTTGGAGGTGCAGGCTTCCCCACACATGTGAAGCTTTCCCCCAAGGAACCGGACAAGATCGAGTACATACTGGTAAACGGTGCAGAATGTGAGCCTTACCTGACAAGCGACTACAGGCGCATGATGGACCAGCCCGAGAAGGTGGTAGAAGGCCTGAAGATCGTAGTAGGTCTTTTCAAAAACGCAAAGGGCTGTATCTGCATCGAGGACAATAAGCCAGACTGTATTGCGAAAATGAAAGAGCTGGTAACGGGCATCCCCAATATCGAAGTCAAGGAACTGATGACCAAGTACCCCCAGGGCGGTGAGCGAACCCTGATCTACGCAGTGACAGGAAGAGAGATCAACTCCTCCATGCTTCCTGCAGATGCAGGCTGTATTGTAGACAACGTGGAGACCATCTGCAGCATTTATGATGCGGTAGCGCTTGGCAGACCTATCATGAAGCGTATTTTTACGGTAACCGGAAAAGGCATCAACCGTCCGGCCCATTTTGAAGTCTGTACAGGAACGGATATGGCCGAGCTGATCGACGCGGCAGGCGGTCTGAAGGACCACGCAGGAAAGGTTATTTCCGGCGGTCCTATGATGGGCTTTGCCATGTATGATCTTCATGTACCCTGTGTAAAAACCTCTTCCTCACTTCTGTGTATGCAAAGCGACCCTGTATCAGACGCAAATGCACAGCAGACTGCCTGCATCAACTGCGGACGCTGCGTCAGTGTCTGTCCGGGACACGTAATTCCCGCAAGACTGGCAACCTTTGCACAGAGAGGCGATATGGAAAGCTTCCAGAAATTTGATGGAATGGAATGCTGCGAGTGCGGCTGCTGCAGCTACATCTGCCCGGCCAAGCGTCCGCTGACCCAGAGCATCAAATCCATGCGTAAAATGGTGCTGGCAAGCAGGAAAAAGAAATAATAAGGGGGAAGAAACTCATGGAACAAATGCTTAATGTATCATCCAATCCCCATGTCCGGGCAAGGATGACCACTGCGAAGATCATGCAGCTGGTTGCCATCGCGCTTTTGCCTGCAGCCATTGTGGGAGTTTATAATTTCGGATTCAAGGCACTGGCCATTCTGGTGGTATCCACCGGCAGTGCAGTGCTTGCAGAGTGGTTATATGACCATTTCATGCACAAACCAAACACCATCGGAGACTTCAGTGCAGTTGTCACAGGTCTTCTGATCGGCATGAACATGCC
>CAVJRB010000276.1:0-712 GCA_963651655.1 bacterium
GTATGAATATGCGAAAAGGCTGAAAAATAAGAATATCTGGCTGTATCACGACAAGCACCGGATCGTGAAGCGAAATATTGCCCTTCTCACGGAAATGCTGAAGAAGTCTCTGGTGATCAAAAGTGAAAGCCAGGAGATCCTTTCAGACCGTGGAACCATTGTGCCTTCCAGATTGTGGCGGCTTGGAAGAAGCGGCGATGCAAAGGTTTTCAAGCGGGAATTAAAAGGAGATTCCTCAGATTTCGTGGTGGATGTACTGATCGATGCCAGCGGATCCCAGATGAGCCGTCAGGGCGAGGTGGCGCTGCAGGCCTATATCATCAGCGAATCCTTAAGCAACGCGGGACTTCCCCACAGGGTGATGAGCTACTGCACCTTCTGGGATCACACCATTCTCCATCGTTTCCGGGAATATGACGATCCAAGAAGTGCCAATGAAAATATCTTTAATTATGTGACCTCTTCCAACAACCGGGACGGACTTGCCATCCGGGCAGCAGGCTATGGACTTCTGATGCGGGAAGAGGAGAAAAAGATCCTGATCATTTTAAGCGACGGACGCCCTTATGATGTGGTGGTAAACCGTCCAAATGCCAGAAATCCCCAGCCTTACCATGGAAAATATGCCATCACGGATACTGCAGCCCAGATCCGGAAGCTGCGAAGCCAGGGCGTAAGCGTTCTGGGCGTTTTTGCAGGGGAGGAGAAGGAT
>CAVJRB010000276.1:803-1852 GCA_963651655.1 bacterium
TTGCAACGGAGAAGAAGATTTTTGGAAAGGACTTTGCATACATCCGCAATATTACAGGCTTTTCCAAAATCGTAGGACGTTATCTGACCAAACAGCTGGAGGATGACGAATAAACGGATAGACCCTCCTGCGGGAGGGTATCACTATAAAGGGAAAAGGAGTGTGACTATGTTTCAGAACAACAAAAGAGCAGCGTATCTGGATTATCTGATGATTATTGTGGGAACTGCGCTGATGGCAGTTGCCGTAAACAGTGTTTTCGATATGTCCGGAATGGTAACCGGAGGATTTTCCGGTATCGCCATTCTGGTAAAGGAATGGACACAAGGCGTGATCCCGGGAGGAATACCTCTGTGGATCACCAATATGAGTCTGAACATTCCTCTGTTTTTGATCGGAATGAAAATTGGCGGATTTCAGTTTGTTAAAAAAGCCCTGGTGGGAGAGGTCTGTCTGTCCTTCTGGCTGGCTGTGCTGCCAGCTTTTGACCTTGCAGGAAATGACCTGCTTCTGGCAGCCGTATACGGCGGCGTGATCCAGGGAATCGGAATCGGCCTTGTATTTCTGGGAAGAGGAACCACAGGCGGTACCGATATGATGGCAGCACTGCTTCAGAGAAAATTAAGACATTATTCCATTGCCCAGATCATGCAGTTTATTGACGGAGCCATTGTCCTGGTTGGTATGTACGTGTTTGGCGTGCAGAAGGCCTTGTACGCCATCATCGCTGTATTTCTCGTGACCAAGGTATCGGACAGTATGATCGAGGGTCTGAAATTTTCCAAGCAGGCGTATATCATTACCAGCAAGCCCCAGGAGATTTCCAGTGAGATCATGGAAAAGCTGGACCGCGGCGTTACCGGAATCCATGGAAAAGGAATGTATTCTGATCAGGACAAGCTGCTGCTTTACTGCGTCGTTGGCCGCAAGGAGATCGTTGCATTAAAGGAGCTGGTGGATTCCATTGATCCGGATGCTTTTGTGATCGTATCGGATGTCAGGGAAGTTCTTGGAGAAGGCTTTATAGAAAGAAAATAGAAAATACATCA